>NZ_JBSFLZ010000101.1:0-27708 GCF_053599315.1 Saccharopolyspora sp. NPDC000995 | reverse complement strand
AGGGCCTCGAAGAACCTCGCCCTCAACTCTCCAGAAACCACGATCCCCGCAACTCCCTGAAATCCAGGGTGTTGCGGGGATCGCTAGAACCCGCCAAAAAGAGGTGCGGGCCCGTTTTCGCGTGTTCCGGTCAGGGGCGGTGGAACAGGACCAGGACCGCCGCCGATACGGCGCCCGCGGTGATCAGGCTGATGAAGCCGAAGGGCAGCGGGCGGCGGAACCACACCCGCCCGTAGTCCAGGGCGACCCGCCCGGGCCCGGTGAACATCAACCCGAGACCCAGCACGCCTAGCGTCGCCTCCAGCTCGAAACCACCGGTGGCGGCGAAGAAACCGGCGCCGAGCTTGAGGAAGATCGCGTTGGCCATCACGCCGACGACCCCGGCGGCGGCTAGCGGGGTGAACAGGCCGAGCACCAGCAGCGCACCGGCTCCGAGCTCGGTGCCGCCGGTCACCAGAGCCAGCGCGGCGCTGCGCTCGAAGCCCATCTTGCTCAGCGCCATGGCGAACCCGTCGGGTCCCGGGCCGTCGAGAACGCCGAAGAGCTTCTGCGCGCCGTGTGCGAGGAAGATTCCGCCCAGCGCCAGCCGCAGAATCAGCAGGCCGAGGTCGGTGCCCGCGTTCCAGCCGAACGGCTTGCGCGGGTCGCCGATCTCGTCGTAGTAGTCGGACGGAGCAGCAGCGCGCCGATCGACCACGGACGTGGCCTCGGCGTCGCTGTAGCCGTCATCGTCGTCGTAGTAGGCGTATTTCTGCGCACCGAGACTCTGCGTGCTCTGCGCACTCTTCACGCTCGATGCACTCGTCACACTCGGTGCACTCGTCACACTCGGTGCACTAGTCACACTCGGTGCACTCTTCGCGCTCGGCGCACCCTGCGTGCTTGCCCCTGGCTGCTGGGCGTGCGCGCCGTAGTTTCGATCGTCGGGGTAGCCGCCCCCACCGCCGGGGCGATCGTCGTGAATCCTCACGCCGGACGAGGCTAGGGCATGGTCGCCCCAACGTGCGAGCCTTTCCGGCAAAGCTTTTCGCCACGTGATTTGTTCGATACTGCGTAACACCGGCTGGGGGAAAATGGTCCGATGGCCGATCAGGTGTTTCGAGAATTCGACGTTTCTGCAGGTGGCATGCCGTCTCGAAGCTGGGGTTCCCCGCAGGGGATCGCGGCTTCGCAGGCGGTCCTGGTGTGTCCTGAGGTCAGTGGGGCGCCTGAGTTGCTGCCGGTGGATTCGTCGGCTCGGACGATGGGCTGGACCCCGAACCGCAACCTCGGGACCACGCTGGGTGATCACGTCGGCGACGCGCTGGCGGTGCTCGACGACGCCGAGGTGAAGGACTGCACTGTCGTCGGCTGGTCCGCCGGCACGGTGGTGGCGGTCGAGCTCGCCCGGCGGTTCCCGGACCGAATCCGCGGGCTGATGCTGCTCGCCGGGCCGCCGACTGCGGGCGCGGAAGCGCTGCTGGCCGCCTTCGGCGTGCCGGAACTCGCCCGGCGGCTGCTCGCGGTCGGCGGTTCCGCCTCGCTGCGGCTCGTCGGCGGCCTGCTTTCGTCGATCACGTCGCGACTGCCGGTCACGGACTTCTCAGCGCAGCTAGTCCGATGCAGCGGCCTGCTGCCCCCCGAGACGGATCGGGCGGTCGCCGCGGCCGTGATGCGGCAGCTGCTGCACGAGGACTGGCAGTGGCACCTGGCGTTGAGCCTCGCCTGGAGCGCCTCGGCCCGGACCCAAGTGGCCGGGCTGAGCTGCCCGCTGACCGTCCTCACCGGACGGTACGATCTGCTGTCGGACTGCTCAGGCACCACCAAGGCGGTCGCGGCGCTACCGCAAGCGCGGGTGCGGGTGCTGTCGACGGCGCACTTCGTCCCGTTCGAAGCCCCCGACGTGGTGCGCGAGGAGTTGGCCCTGTTGCTGCGCCGGGTCGAAGCGGTGGAGTGCGCCCGCCTCGGTATCGACCCGCCACCGCCCCCGGTGCGCCGCATCCGGCTGCCGCTCCCGGAACCAGGCCCCCGCCGCCGAGCCGAGAACCCGATCAGGTGAAAAACGGGGTTAGGTATCCTGGAACCTCGCTGCCATGTTGACCCCCTGCAATTTCAATGGAAATCCAAGACCCGATTTTCTTTGGTCCATACACGAATCCGGGATCCCACAGTCGACCGCTGAGGTTCCGCTACTCGCACCGCAACTCAAGATGAGGTTGGAAAACGCTCATCGAAATGCGGCGCCGACACGGGGGGAGGCGGTTCGCGCACGTCCTCACCCGGGGTTTACCCCTCGGCCGATAGGCTCGGGCGTCGTGGCAGTCTCGTTTCGCACGCGTCGTCTTCTGCTGGGCATGACCGCCGTGCTCGGCACGCTGCTGGCGGGCTGCGCGCAATTCCCCGACGAGCACAACAGGCCCTGGGGCGACCCTCCGTCGCTAGAGCCGCAGGCCGGTCCGCAGCCGTCGTTCGAGAGCGAGCCCCCGCCGCCGGGACCAGGCACCTCACCGCAGCAGCCCAACGCGCCGGTCGGCTGCGAGGATCCCGATCCTGCCGTAGTGGCCACCTGCCTGGACCCCGTCGGCGCGATCACGGTGCTGCCCGACGGTCAGGGCGCGCTGGTCGGCGAGCGGGCCACCGGGCGGGTACTGCGCGTCCAGCGCGGCACGAAACCCGTTGAGCTGGCGCGGATTCCGGTCGATCCCAGTGGCGGCGGCGGGCTCACCGGGCTGGCGCTGTCCCCCACCTACCACGAGGACGAGCTGTTCTACGCCTACGTCACGACCAGCAACGACAACCAGGTCTTGCGGATCGCGGCCGGGGACCGGCCCAAGCCGGTGCTGACCGGCATCCCGAAGGGTTCGATGGGCAACGCCGGGGCGATGCTCTACGACGGCCAGGGCTCGTTGCTGATCGCCACCGGCAACGCGGGCAGCCCGGCCAGCGCCTTTAATCCGCAGTCGCTGGCGGGCAAAGTGCTGCGCATCGACGGTTCCGGCAAGCCGGCCGTGGGCAATCCGGATCCGAAGTCGCCGGTGGTCGCCAGCGGGTTGACCGAACCGGGGGGCCTGTGCGGAACGCCCGCGCAGGGCATGTACTGGGTGACCGATCGCAGCGACGGCCAGGACGCCCTGTACCGGGTGCGGCTCGGGAAGCCGCTGGGCTCGCCGGCGTGGACCTGGGCGGAGCGGCCGGGTGTGGCAGGTTGCGCCGCCGACCCGGCGACGGTGGTGGTGGCGCTGCGCGATGCCGCCGCGCTGTACACCTTGCACCCGGCGCCGGAGGGCACCTTCACCGGGCAGCCGACGAAGGTCATGGAGAACACCTACGGCCGGTTCTCCGCGGCGGCGCTCGGCCCGGACGGCCTGATCTGGCTGGGCACCGCGAACAAGGACGGCGGCCGCCCGATCTCCAGCGACGACCGCGCCCTGCGCATCGAGCCCCCGTCG
The DNA here is from genome assembly GCF_053599315.1 of Saccharopolyspora sp. NPDC000995. Taxonomy (NCBI): domain Bacteria; kingdom Bacillati; phylum Actinomycetota; class Actinomycetes; order Pseudonocardiales; family Pseudonocardiaceae; genus Saccharopolyspora; species Saccharopolyspora sp. NPDC000995. The sequence goes on along the minus strand of NZ_JBSFLZ010000101.1, from coordinate 24,280 downwards.
GGCGGCTCCGCGGGCAAGGACTGAACGGCTCCGCTTCGCCAGCTCAAGGCCTGCGGAACCGGGTCCGCTATGGACGCGGCTGCTCGCCGTTGAGGCCCCGGTCGAGCAGGTCGGTGAGCAGTTCGATGGCGATTGCGTCGGTCAGACCTCCGGCTCGCGGACTCCGCTCGACCATGACCGCGTAGGCGAACTGGTGCCAGCGCGAGGACAGCGCAGCGCCTTGGCCTCCGGTTCCTCCGACGTGCCGCGCAGGTGCTCCGCCAAGTGCCGGAGACCTGGTTCCAGCATCGTCGACGGCCGGTCTGCGAACCGCTGGTCGACCAGCGAGGCCTGGTGCAGCGCGATTACCGCCGACATGCACGTCCACCGCATCGATCAATTCAATGTGGACGCTTGGCGCGTCACGACGTGACCGCCGGGACGCTGGTGCTGGTGCTGGTGCGCCCGGACGGCTATCGGCGGGATCGGCGAAGCCGCGAACGCGGCTGGATCCGACTGGCTCTACGTCGTCGGCGGCTACATGGCCCGCCGAACCCACCACCCAGTTTCAATTGAAACTGCGCCCACGCGCGGCCGGGTCCGCAGTTTCAATTGAAACTGCGGACCCGGTGGGAAATGCGAAGTGGGGAACCGGAAGTTCCGGTTCCCCACTTCGGTTCTCAGCAGTTCGCCTCCGACGCCGCTACTGACCGCAGGCCGCGAGGACGAGCTCGCGGACCCGCTTGGCGTCGGCCTGGCCCCTGGTGGCCTTCATGACCGCGCCGACGATCGCGCCCGCCGCCTGAACCTTGCCGCCGCGGATCTTGTCCGCGATGTCCGGCTGCGCCGCCAGCGCCTCGTCGATGGAGGACTGCAGCGCCGAATCGTCGGATACGACCTCCAGGCCGCGCGCCGCGACGACGTCGTCAGGCTCGCCCTCACCGGCGAGCACCCCGTCGACGACCTGCCGGGCCAGCTTGTTGGTCAGCTTGCCCTCGGCGACCAGTGCGATCACCCGAGCTAGCTGCTTCGGGGTGATCTCTAGGTCGGCGAGCTCGACGCCGCGGGTGTTGGCCTGCTGCGCCAGGTACGAAACCCACCAGGACCGGGCGTCGCCGGAAGGCGCGCCCGCGTCGACGGTTTGCGCCACCAGTTCCAGCGCCCCTGCGTTGACCAGGTCGCGCAGCTCCTCGCCGGACAGTCCCCAGTCCTCCTGCGCGCGCTTGCGCCGCTCCCACGGCAGCTCAGGCAGGGTCTTGGCCAACTCCGCGACCCACTCGCGGGACGGCGCGATCGGCACCAGGTCGGGCTCCGGGAAGTAGCGGTAGTCCTCAGAGGTCTCCTTGCGGCGGCCCGCAGACGTGGTGCCGGTGGACTCGTCGAAGTGCCGCGTCTCCTGCAGGATCGAGCCGCCGGAGGCCAGCACCGCGGCGTGCCGCTGCATCTCGAAGCGCACCGCGCGCTCCACGCTGCGCAGCGAGTTGACGTTCTTCGTCTCGGTGCGGGTGCCGAACTCCGCGGCGCCCTTCGGCATCAGCGACACGTTCGCGTCGCAGCGCAGCGAGCCCTGGTCCATCCGCACGTCGGAAACGTCCAGCGCGCGCAGCAGGTCCCGCAGCGCCGTGACGTAGGCGCGCGCGACCTGGGGAGCCCGCTCCCCGGCGCCGACGATCGGCTTGGTGACGATCTCGATCAGCGGCACCCCGGCGCGGTTGTAGTCCAGCAGGGAGTACTCCGCGCCGTGGATGCGGCCGGTGCTGCCGCCCATGTGCGAGGACTTGCCGGTGTCCTCCTCCATGTGGGCCCGCTCGATATCTACCCGGAAGATCTCGCCGTCGTCCAGCACCACGTCGAGGTAGCCGTCGTGCACGATCGGCTCGTCGTACTGCGAGGTCTGGAAGTTCTTCGGCATGTCCGGGTAGAAGTAGTTCTTCCGGGCGAACCGGCACCACTCGGCGACCTGGCAGTTCAGCGCCAGCCCGATCCGGATGGCCGCCTCCACGGCCTTGCCGTTGACCGCCGGAAGCGAGCCCGGCAGGCCCAGGCACACCGGGCAGACCCGGGTGTTCGGCTCGGCGCCGAAGGCGTTGGCGCAGCCGCAGAACATCTTCGTCCGGGTAGACAGCTCCACGTGCACTTCGAGCCCGAGCACCGGGTCGAACCGCGCGAGGACCTCCTCGTAGTCCATGATCTCGGCGACGGCGGTCACTTCTCGTCCTCCCCCTTGCGCAGGGCCCGCACGGCCAGGGCGGTGCCAGTGATCAGGCCGAGCGCGGTGATGATCGCGTCCGCCAGCGCGAGCTTGTCGTTCTTCTCCCGCGCCGCGCGGAAGCTCGCCCGCAGCCCGAGGCCGGCGGAGAGCACGGAGGCGAGTTGGAACGCTGCCTTGATCTTCGGGTTCATCGCGCGACCTCCAGCCGGGGAACACGGTTGATGAGCGGGCCGTCCTGGCTCGCGTTGCGCGCCGCCTCGTAGGACGCGCCGACCCGGTACAGCCACTCGTCGGCCATCGCCGGGGCCATGATCTGCAACCCGACCGGCAGACCGTCCTCATCGGACAGCCCGCACGGGACGCTCATGGCGGCGTTGCCGGCCAGGTTCGACGGGATGGTGCAAAGGTCCGCGAGGTACATCGCCATCGGGTCGTCGACGCGCTCGCCGATCTTGAACGCGGTGGTCGGCGTGGTGGGCGACACCAGCACGTCGACCTGCTCGAAGGCGGCGGTGAAGTCGCGGATGATCAGCGTCCGCACCTTCTGCGCCTGTCCGTAGTAGGCGTCGTAGTAGCCCGACGACAGCGCGTAGGTGCCGAGCATGATGCGCCGCTTCACCTCGGGCCCGAACCCGGCCTCGCGGGTCAGCGACATGACTTCTTCCGCGCTGCGCGCCCCGTCGTCGCCCACGCGCAGGCCGTAGCGCATCGCGTCGAAGCGGGCCAGGTTGGAGGAGCACTCGCTCGGCGCAATCAGGTAGTACGCCGGCAGCGCGTAGGTGAAGTGCGGGCAGGAGACCTCTATGACCTCCGCACCCAGCGCGGACAGCTGCTTGACGGCGGCGTCGAAGGCCCGCTGCACGCCCGGCTGGTAACCGTCGCCGGAGAACTCGCGGACCACGCCGACGCGCACGCCCTGCAGGCCGCCCGAAGCGCCCTGCTCTGCGGCGGTGACGACCTGCGGAACCGGCTGGTTGATCGAGGTCGAGTCCGCCGGGTCGTGCCCGGCGATCACCTCGTGGAGCAGCGCGGCGTCCAGCACCGTGCGGGCGCAGGGGCCGGGCTGGTCCAGCGAGGAGGAGAACGCGACGAGGCCGTAGCGGGAGACCCCACCGTAGGTCGGCTTGACGCCGACCGTGCCGGTCACCGCGCCGGGCTGGCGAATCGAGCCGCCGGTGTCGGTGCCGATCGCCAGCGGCGCCTCGAACGCGGCCAACGCCGCCGCCGAACCGCCGCCGGAACCGCCGGGGATGCGCTCCAGGTCCCACGGGTTGCGGGTCGGGCCGTACGCGGAGTTCTCGGTTGACGAGCCCATCGCGAACTCGTCCATGTTCGTCTTGCCGAGGATGACCACGCCCGCCTCGCGCAGCCGATGCGTCACGGTCGAGTCGTACGGCGGGACCCAGCCATCCAGCATCTTGGAGCCGCAAGTGGTGGGCATGTCGGTGGTGGTCAGCACGTCCTTGAGCGCCAGCGGCACGCCGGCCAGCGGCGACGTGACGTTCCCGGCGGCGCGGTCCTCGTCGACCCGCCGCGCGGCGGCCAGCGCGCCGTCGGCGTCGACGTGCAGGAAGGCGTGCACCTCCGGGTCGATGGCGGCGATCCGGTCCAAGTGCGCCTGCGTCACCTCGACCGACGTGACCTCGCCCGCCTGCAGCTTGGCGGCGAGCTCGGATGCGGTCAGCCCGGTCAGGCTGCCACCGGATGCGGTCGACGTCATCAGGCCTCCTCGGTGAGAATCCGCGGCACGCGGAACCGGTCCTCTTCGGCGGCTGGCGCCGCGGCGAGCGCCTGCTCACGCGACAGGCCCGGCCGCACCTCGTCCTCGCGGAAAACGTTGGTTACCGGCACGGCGTGGGAAGTCGGCGGGATGTCGTCCGCAGCGACCTCGCCCACTTTGGCCACCGCATCGAGGATCTGGTCGAGCTGGCCGGCGAAGGTGTTGAGCTCCGCCTCGGTGACAGCCAGCCGCGCCAGGCCGGCGAGGTGCGCGACCTCGTCGCGGGAGATCTTGGACACTGCGAAGGCTCCCTGGTCATGTCCGGTTTCACGGGCACCGCTCAGTCTATGGCGGTGCCCGGGTCCGGCCGCCGGGGGGAGGTCCGCGACCGCAGTCGCGCGGCACAGCGGCAACACGCGCAGCGACTAGGCGACCACAGGACGACGGTACGGCGGGAAACAACAGGTCTTTCCACTCCGTGGACGCCGGGGGCACCGGTGGGGCGCGGCGTCTGACACAATTTCGGTCACAGTTCCTCGCGCGAGGGGCCCCTGGAACGCGGCCTAGTGCGATGGTGAGCAGCGCGGCCGGCGAGGTGTCGCGCACGAAGCTGGAGGCGTTGAGTCCGGTGTCCTTCCTCATTCGGGTGCAGATACCGGACCGGCCCGGCAACCTCGGGTCTGTGGCGAGCGCGCTCGGCGAGATCGGTGCCGACATCCTCAGCGTCGACGTGGTCGAGCGCAGCAACGGCGTGGCGATCGACGACCTGGTCGTGGAGCTGCCCTCCGGTCGGCTCCCCGACGTGCTGATCACCGCGGCCGAGTCGGTCCATGGCGTCGAGGTCGATGCGGTCCGGCCCTACGCGGGCGTGCTGGACACGCACCGCGAACTAGAGCTCGTCGAGGAGATCGCCGCCGAGCCGGGGCGCGGGTTGCAGATCTTCGCCGAGGGCGTCCCCAAGATCATCCGATCGGGTTGGGCGATCATCTTCGGGCACCGCTCGGGCGGGGCGGAGCAGCTGGCCGCCAGCACCTCAGCCCCGCAGGAGGGCTATCTGGAGCTGCCGTGGCTGCCGCTGCCGCGGGCGACGATCCTTGACGGCGACGAAGACTGGGTGCCGGAAACCTGGAAGGAGCTCGGCACCGAGCTGGCGGCGACGCCGATCGGCAAGCCGGACAGGGTGCTGCTGGCGGGCCGCCCGGGAGGGCCGATGTTCCGCACCGCGGAGCTCGCCCGCCTGGCCCACCTGGCAGGCATCGTCTCGGTCGTCCTCGACGGCTGACCACGCCGCGCGCAACCTCTCAAGGCCGCAATTTCCATTGGAATCGAACCTTCGATTTCAATGAGCGTTTTCATCTTTGCAACTTCTATCGCGACCCAACCCGCTCGGGGATGCTGACGTGCGGAGACGGGTGGAGTAATCATAGTTCGAGGGCGAAACCGAACAGCTTGACCTCCGCTGCCGGGATCCAGTCCCGGTCGGGGCGGCGCTCGAAACCCAACCGCTGGTAGAGGCGCTGAGCGGGCTTCGCGCGGTCCTGCACGAAGAGCACGACACGCTGCAACCTCTCGGCTCGGGCCCGGTCGATCACCGTTTCCACCAGCGCCCGGCCGACGCCGTTGCCGGCGACCTCCGGCGCCACGGCCAGCATCCGGAATTCCAGCTCACCGGGCCGCGCGAGATCGGCGTAGCCGCTGCCGGGCCGCGCCAGGGTTACCGTGCCCTGCACCTCGTCACCCTCGACGGCAACGAGGAGTTCTGCCTTCCCCGCCCGCCCGGCGGCGTCGCGCGGCGCCACGGTGTAGTCGATGTCGGACGACACGCTCCCGGCCTCGATGTAGGCCCGGACCGACAGCTCACCGATGGCTTCGTACTCGGCCAGCCGGGCCACGCGGATCGTCGTCATGCCGCAGATCGTCAACCACCAGCGGACGAACAGCCGCGAGTCCTCCGCGCTGCAACGCCCCCGGAGGACTCGCGGGCGTCACTCCTGCTCGGCCGGCAGCGCGACCTCGGCGGCGGCCTCCGGACCGTCGTCCAGGAGCATCCGGAAGCCGTTCTCGTCCAGCACCGGAACCTTTAGCTGCATGGCCTTGTCGTACTTCGAGCCCGGCGAGTCACCGACCACGACGAAGGCGGTCTTCTTCGACACCGAACCGGCGGCCCGCCCGCCGCGGGCCATGATCAGCTCCTTGGCTTCGTCGCGGGAGAACGTCTGCAGCGTGCCGGTGACCACGATCGAGAGGCCTTCGAGGGTGCGCGGGATCGACTCGTCGCGCTCGTCCGCCATTCGCACCCCGGCGGCCTGCCACTTTCGCACCACCTCGCAGTGCCAGTCGACCTCGAACCACTCGCGCACCGCGGTGGCGATCGTCGGACCGACGCCGTCGGCGGCGGCGAGTTCCTCCTCGGACGCCGCCCCGATCCGGTCCAGCGAGCCGAACTCGCGGGCCAGCGCCTGTGCGGCGGTCGGCCCGACGTGCCGGATCGACAGTCCCACCAGCACCCGCCACAACGGCTTCTCCTTGGCCGTGTCCAGGTTCGAGAGGAGCTTGGCGCCGTTGGCCGACAGGCCGCCTTCCTTGTTGCGGAACAGCGGCGTCTTGAGCAGCTTCGGCTCGTCGAGGTCGAAGATGTCGCCCTCGTCCTCCACCACCCCGGCCGCCAGCAGCGCGTTCGCCGCCTCGTAGCCGAGCGCGTCGATGTCCAGGACCTTCCGGCTAGCCAGGTAGAACAGCCGCTCGCGGCGCTGTCCGGGGCAGCCCTGGGCATTCGGACAGCGCAGGTCGACGTCGCCTTCCTTCTGCTGCGACAGCGGCCATCCGCACTCCGGGCACGCGGCGGGCATGACGAACTCGCGCTCGTCGCCGGTGCGCACGTCGACCACTGGGCCCAGCACCTCGGGGATCACGTCGCCGGCCTTGCGGATCACCACGCGGTCGCCGATCAGCACGCCCTTGCGGCGCACCTCGTCGGCGTTGTGCAGGGTCGCCATCGACACCGTGGACCCGGCGACCTTCACGGGCTCCATCACGGCGAACGGCGTGACCCGGCCGGTGCGGCCGACGTTGACCTGGATGTCCAGCAGCCTCGTGGTGGCCTGCTCCGGCGGATACTTGTAGGCGATGGCCCAGCGCGGCGCGCGGGAGGTGGTGCCGAGCCGGCGCTGCAACGGGACCTCGTCGACCTTGATGACGATGCCATCGATCTCGTGCTCGGCGGAGTCGCGGTGCTTGCCCCAGTAGTCGATGTGCCCGACCAGCTCGTCCATAGTGGACAACACGACGGTGTGTCCGGACACCGGCAGGCCCCACGCCTTCAGCGCGGCGTAGGACTCGGACTGGCGGTTCGGTTCGAAGCCGTCCCGCTTGCCCAGGCCGTGGCAGATCAACCGCAGCGGTCGGCTGCGGCTGATCCGGGGGTCCTTCTGCCGCAGCGACCCGGCGGCGGAGTTGCGCGGGTTGGCGAACGGGGGCTTGCCTGCCTCGACGAGCTTGGCGTTGAGCTCGGCGAACTCGTCGACGCGGAAGAACACCTCGCCGCGGACCTCCACCAGCGCCGGCACCGGGAACTCGTCGGTCCCGGTCAGCTGCTCCTGTACATCACCCATGGTGCGGACGTTGAGCGTCACGTCCTCGCCGGTGCGGCCGTCGCCGCGGGTCAGGGCGCGCTCCAGCCGCCCGTCCCGGTACAGCAGGTTGATCGCCAGGCCGTCGATCTTCAGCTCGCACAGGTAGTGCACGTCGGTGCCTACCTCGCGCTCCACCCGATCGACCCAGACCTGCAGCTCCTCGGTGCTGAACGCGTTGTCCAGGCTCAGCATCCGTTCCAGGTGCGCGACCGGGGTGAACTCGGTGGAGAAGGTGCCGCCCACCACCTGCGTTGGCGAGTCCGGCGCCTGCAGCGCGGGGTGCTCGGCCTCCATCTCCTGCAGCTGTGCGAACAGCCCGTCGAACTCGCTGTCGGAGATCGTCGGCGAGTCCAGCACGTAGTAGCGGAACTGGTGGCCGCGGACTTCCTCGGCCACCTCCGCGTACCGCTCGCGCACCTCGGCGGGCACGTCTTCGACGCCTTCCGCCGCGCGGCCCGCGGCGGGGTCGCTGGGCACGACCTCCTCCGCGGTGGCCGCGGTGTCGTTCACGGTGGGGTCCCGGTCCACATCCTTGCTGGTCACGCCCCGAGACTAGCGAGCGTCTCCGACAACAGCACGCACGACTCGTCGTGAGCGGTCAATCTGGCGGGAACCGTCTTCGCCACTCACGACTCGGTCGGCGCCGATGCGGTGCGATCGAGTTCGCGGACCAGTTCGCGGAGCTCCAGCAGGCCGATCGCGCCTTCGGGTTCCAGTTCCGCGGTCTCCACCCGGCCCAGCCGGTCGGCCGCCAGCCGCTCGCCGAGGGTCGCGTCCAGCGGCAGGAACGTCAGCGCCCTGCGCGCGTTCTCCTCCAGGCCGTTGAAGCCGGGGTGGTAGACGGCGACGTCGACCAGCCCCTCGGCCTCGTCGACCTGGGCGACGACCTGCACGTCGGCCAGCCGGTACTTCTCGTCCCGGAGGTTCACGGTGACCGCGGTCGGGTCCGGCACCGGCGGCACCGAGTCGTGGTACTCCCAAAGCGTGTCGGCGGCCGGGGCGGCGGCCATCCAGGCGTCCGTGTAGGGGCGCAGTTCAGGGTCGGCCTGTGCGCTGATGACCAGCGCGTACACCGCCTTCTCGCCGTGCTCGATGGCGAAGGTCAGGTTCGGGTGCACCTCGGCGAGGGCTTCGGCCACCAGGTTCTCGATCCGGTGCGGCACGCTGTCGCCGAGCGCGGAGGCGATCTCCGGCAGGAGGTCGTCCCACCGCTGCCAGAACCGCCTGGCGCGGTCGGCCGCCTCGGTGTGGACATCGACCGGCTCAGCGGTCTCGGCGTTATCCGGGGCTTCGGCGTTTCGACGGCGGAGGAACCTGAACATGCCCACCATTGTGCCGGGTCAGGTGCTGTCTTCGGGGCCGATCGCGGACTCACCGCTCCGCCAGTTCGGCGGCGACGATGCGCGCGAGCTCACCCGCCTCCACGCCGCGCACGTGCCGCGCCCCGCCCAGCACCCCGGCCAGCGCGGTCAGCGCATCTTCGTGAGTCGCCTGCCGCAACGCCTCAATCGCGCGCAGCTGGTTGCGGATCTTGCTGCACGGACGGCTCATGGTGCTCTGCCAGGACCAGTCCCGGACCACCTCACCGAGCGCACCGTGGTCAATCGAACCCCCTCTGATCAGGGATGACAGGGTCCGACGCACGACGGGGTGGTCGACGCAGCCGACGGTGGCGATCACGTGCCGCGCAGCCGCGGTGACGGCCCGTCGCCGATCGGGCTCGGCGGCCATGCGCACCGCCGCGACCAGTTCGGGCGGGTAGCCGGTGATGTCGTCCAGCGGATTCGGCTCCCCGACCAGGTCGTCGGGCCACGGCGCGACCGGGAAGGTCTGGAACTCGCCGACGAGCCATTCCGGGGTCGGCGACAGCCCGGTCAGCCGCCCGGCCAACGCCAGCATCAGCGCCACCGGATCGGCCTGCGACCAGGGCAATCCGGCGCGGACGACTTCCAGCTCGTCCGGTCGGGTGCCCTCCCGGTACTCCGGCAGCACCGCCTCGAACGAGGTCCGGACGTCGCCGAGCGCCGCATGCGAGAAGCGGGTGAGCGCGCTCGCGTCCCAGAACACCGAGACGGCGGCCCGCCGCGCGGCCTGGCGCAGCACTTCCGGCCGCTGGCCCTGCCGACCGCTGTCCTCGACCACCAGCACCCAGGCGCCGACCTGCCGAAGCGCGATCATGGGGTATTTGTCCTGGTGGGCAAAGGCTTCCTCGCAGAAGTCGTCGATGTCCAGCAGCCGGCCGAACCCGGTGACGGCACCGAAGTCCTCAGCCACCTGGCCGACGTCGTCGCCCCCCACGAAGGTCAGGCACGCCGCCTCCTGGATGGTGCTCCGCCGAATCCACTCGGCCCGCTCGAGCTCGCTGATGCAATGACCGCCCACGAGTTCTTCCTACCAGCGTAACGACTTCCACACTGCGGATTCCGAAAAAGAGGCACCGACACGAAAGCAAACCCAACCAGCAAAACACCACTCACGGATCGAAAAGGTCCAAAGTGGACGAGCAAAGGCGATCGATTCGCCCCGGGACGAATCGACTCGCCGCCCGCTCCAGGTCGCAACCTGCCGCGCAGGCCGGCCGCCTACTGCTGCGTGTTCTCGGGTCCGGCGAGTTGCCTTCGAGGAGCGCCTATCGCTTCTGTGAGGAGGTGTTGGTCTTTCTCGGTCAGGCCTTCGAATTCGAGCTTCTCACCTTCCCGCTATATGCTCACCTTGCGGGCTTTTGCCTGGTCAAAGTGGGCACCCATCGCCTTCGCGAAGGCCCGTGGCCGCTGAGAAGGCACCGCTTAGCACGAGTTGGCCCAGCTGCAGCGCCGGACCGGATTTCGTGCCTTCCGGGCCTTCGCCTCCTCGGAGGCGGTCCACTCGGACCGCGCCCAGCTCGCGGGACTCGGCCAGCAGCCGCTGCGTCAGGTTCTTAAAGCCGCTCCGGGGGATCCTCGGGTAGGTCGAAACCGACCAGCCAGCGGGCCACCTCGCAAGCCTTCCGCAGCTCTGGATCTCGATCTTCCTCACGGTAGCCGATCGATCACGTTGCGGTGGGCGGTTCGCTACTGCTCGGCTTCGTCAGCGAAGAGGTTGGCGAGGTCGCGGGTGAGGCTGATCGCGCGGCGCGTCCAGGCCGGTGTCGCTCCCGCGAGGCCGCAGGTCGGGGTCGGCACGCTGCGCTCGGCCAGCGCCCGGCGGGCGAAGCCGAGTCGGGAGGCCAGGTCGAACGCGGGTTGGGCGACTCGGCGGAGGCGGGCTTCGCCCGTCGGCTCCGTGCTCGGGACCAGTCCGAGGAAAAACGTGGTGCCCTCTTCCCAGGCCTCCCCCAGTTCGTCGGCGAACGAACCGGAGACGTCACCGAGCCCGGTGGCGTCCAGCGCGATAGCACCGGCGCCGGCACGGCGCAGCAACGCGACCGGCGGGCGCAACGCGCAGCAGTGCACCACGACCGGCGAACCTGTTGCGGCCGCGAGCTTCTCGATCATCTCGGCCAGCACGCGTTGCGCGTCCAGTTCCGGGACCGCGGACACCTTGCCGTAACCGGAGGGCGTGGGCAGCGAGCCCGCCAGAACTGCGGGCAGCGACGGCTCGTCCAGCTGGACGACGACCCTGGCTTCGGTGCGAGCGGCGACCTGTTCGGAGTGCGCGATCAGGCCTTCGGTCAGCGACTCGGCGAAGTCGCGCAGCGCGCCCTGGTCGGTAAGCACCCGATGTCCGCGGTGCAGCTCGATCCCGGCCGACAGCGTCCACGGGCCCGCCGCCTGCACCTTCACCGCCCGCGGAGCGCCCGCCTCGGCGGCCGCTTGCTCCACGGCGTCGAGGTCCCAGCGCATCAGGTCGATGGCGCGCTGGTGGTCCCGGCCGGGCCGGGAGGCGACCCGGTAGCCCGACGGCACCACTTCGACGGCGAGGTCGACCAGCAGCCCGGCGGTTCGGCCGAGGATGTCGGCGCCGACGCCGCGCGCCGGCAGCTCCGGGAAGGGCGTCAGGTCGGGCAGTTCGCCGACGACGGTGCGCGCCGCCTCGACCGGATCGGCCCCGGGCATCGATCCGATGGCTGTGGCGATACCGGGGCCCCAAGGTGCGTCACTCACCCCGCCATTATCGACAGCCCACCGCGCGCCGCCCGACGGGGCGCAGACAACGCGGCTCCGAGCCCGTGAACGTGTTCGGGCGTTATCGCGCCCAGCAGCACTCACGGGAGCCGACCAGGCGAAACGACGGCTCCGATCACCCGGTGAACCGGTCGCGCAGAACCCGTTTGAGGAGCTTGCCCGAGCCGTTGCGCGGCAGGTCGTCGACGAAGCGGATCTCCTTCGGCACCTTGAAGCCGGCCAGGCTGCTGCGCGCGTGCTCCAGCAGTTCCGCCTCCGTCACCTCGGCCTTGGCGACCACCACCGCCGCGATGCGCTCGATCCACTTCGGATCGGACACCGCGATCACCGCCACCTCGGCCACCGCAGGGTGCGTGTACAGCGCGTCCTCCACCTCGCGGGACGCGACCAGCACGCCACCGGTGTTGATCACATCCTTGATCCGGTCGACGACGAAGCAGTAGCCCTCCGAGTCGCGTCGCACCAGGTCACCGGAGTGGAACCAGCCGCCGCGGAACGCCTCGGCGGTCTCCGCCGGCTTGTCCCAGTATCCGGTGCACAGCTGCGGCGACCGGTAGACGATCTCGCCCAACTCCCCCGGCGCGACCTCCTCGCCCTGCTCGTCGACGACCTTCGCCTCAACGAACAGCACGGGCCGCCCGGCGGAATCCGGCCGCTCGTCGTGCTCCTCCGGGCGCAGCACCGTCGCAAGTGGAGCGATCTCGGACTGCCCGAAGCAGTTGTAGAACCCCAGCTCCGGCAGCTGATCGCGTAACCGCCGCAGCACCGGCCCGGGCATGATCGAGGCGCCGTAGTAGGCCTTGCGCAGCGTCTCCAGGTCGCGGGTGGCGAAGTCGGAGTGGTTGGCCAGCGCCACCCAAACCGTTGGCGCGGCGAAGAACGCGCTGATCCGCTCCTCCTCGATCCGCCGCAGGATGTCTCCCGGCTCCGGCACTTCCACCAGCACGTTGGTGGAGCCGATCATCAGCTGCGGCAGGAGAAACACGTGCATTTGCGCCGAGTGGTACAGCGGCATCACGTGCAGCGGCAGATCGTCTTCGCGGAAGTCCAGCGCGACGACGCAGGACACGTACTCGTGCAGCAGCGCGCGATGCGTCATCATCGCGCCCTTGGGCTGCGAGGTCGTGCCCGAGGTGTAGAGCAGTTGGACCAGCGCATCATCGGAGACGGCAACGTCCAACTCCGGCAGCGGGCCGTCGATGCACTGCGCCAGCAGCGAATCCGCACTGTCGCGCAACGGGATCACGCGCTCGACCGACGTGCCGGGACGGACTTCGACGAGCTTGTCGGCCAACGCGGGATCAACCAACGCGATCCTGCTTCCCGACTGCTTCAACAGGTAGCCCAGCTCGCCCGCGGTCAGGTTGTAGTTGATCGGCACGTGCACCAGGCCTGCCCGCGCGCAGGCGAGGAATCCGATCAGGTACACGTCGGAGTTCTTGCCGTAAGCCGCGATCCGGTCGCCTTGGTTCGCCCCGGCGGCCAGCAGCACCCCGGCAGCGCGGGTTACGGCGGCATCGAGTTCGGCATAGGTCCAAACCAATTCCTGCCCAGCACTGTCGACGAACTGCAGCGCCTCGCGGTCCGGGATTCGCGCGGCGCTGCGCCGCAACACGTCTGCGACTGTGCTGGCCCGAAGATCGAGCACAGGACCTCCCCATTTCACGATACTGATGTGGTGCCAGACACTGGCCGCCAAACCGCGCTGCGCACTAGACCATCAGCGGCGCCACAACTCGCGCAGTGTGTCGTTGACGACATCGGGCCGCTGGCTGTGCGGCCAGTGCGACGCGCCCGGCACCTGCAGGTGATCGGCGTTGATTCGCCGCGCTGTCACGCGTGCGCACTCCATGATCGGCTCGCCTCCGTGCTCGCGGTACGCCTGCGGAGCCAGGTCCCAGGTCCCAGTGACGACCCTGATAGGCCAGGTCGCCTCGGCGAGGGGTTCGACCGGGATCCGCGCTCCCCAAGCAGGAATCTCGCGCAGCGCGGTACGCGTCGCCCGCACGAGCTGCGGCGTCACCGGCGGCGCTTCGATGCCCGCGGACTCGAAGTTGAGCCGAACCAGGTCCTCGTCGGAGAGTTCGGGCGGCACCGACGCGATGGCGTCCCGGTTGCGCTCCAACGCCGCAGCGACCAACGGCGCATCCGCGGCGATCTGGAAGCAAGCCGGTTCGATTAGCGTCAGAGAAAGGACCGAATCCGGGTTCCGCAAGGCTGCCAACATCGCGACCACGCCGCCGGAAGAATGCCCGACCAAGTGCGCTCCGCCGTCGAGCAACTCGGCGATGTCGTCGGCGTCCTGCTCGTAGTCGCTGCGTTCGACGTCCGGGCTGCCCCCGTAGCCCCGACGATCCGGGAGAACGAGCCGGAATTCGCCGGCGAGCGGAAGTTGGGCACCGAACCCGAAAACCTCGTGCATCGCACAGGTGCCCGAACCGTGCACGAGGATCGCGCGCGCACCGTCACCCCTTTCCTCGACATGCAGTGAAGTCATGCGCACATTCTGTCGATGCGCAGAGGCGCTGTCACTTGCCCAACGCGGCAATCGCCGCTTCCAGTGCGGCGTCGCGGAATTCCTCGGGCGGACCTTCGGTTGTTGCGCAGTCCTGCAACCCGCCGATCGCGACGGTCGCCCGAGCGATCTGCGCGGGTGATGCGCCAAGGCCGACCAGCAATGCGTAGACGCGGTTGCGCCAGGCAAGCATCTGCTGCATCAGATCGAGCTGCGCCAACGCCGAGACGTCCCGCAGGACCAGCTCGAAAACCTGCCGGTACCGCAGGACCACGTCGAAGTAGTCGGCGAGGAACTGGCGCGGATCGACCTCCACGGCCGCCTCGCGGTCCGCCAGCAGGCCCTCGATCTCGTCGACGAAGGGCTGCACGATGCCGCGCATCAGGTCCGCCTTGGACGGGAAGTGGTAGTACAGCGCGGCTTTTGTGATGCCGAGCCGCTCCGCGACCTCCCGCAGGCTCGTCTTCTCAAACCCCTGGCGGGCGAACAGCTCCGCGGCTACCGCGCGAATATCCGCCCTGGTGTCGACCCGTGTCCTCGGCATCGGCGTCCTCCTCCCCGCGGATCCTACTGCTTGCCGACCGGTAAGTTACTTGCCGACCGGTAAGTAGCGGGCTAGCTTGGCCCCATGACGAAGAAAATCCTGATCTCCGGCGCCAGCATCGCCGGGCCGGCGCTGGCGTTCTGGCTCCGCAAGCACGGTTTCAACCCGACCGTGGTCGAGCACGCCCCCGCGATGCGCGACGGCGGCTACGCCGTCGACGTGCGCGGCGCGGCGGTCGAGGTGGCCGAGCGTATGGGCATCTTGGCCGACCTGCGGGAGGCCCGCACCGGCATGAGAGGCATGACCATCGTCGGTAGGGCGGGCCGGTCGGTGGCCGAAGTCCGCATGGACGAGCTGTTTGGCAGTGACCACGACATCGAGGTCATGCGCGGCACGCTCACCCGGATCCTGCGCGCGCGCACCAGCGGCACCGAGTACCTCTTCGGCGACTCCATCACCGCCATCGACCAGGGCGCCGATGCCGTCCGCGTGACCTTCGAGCACCATGCGCCGCGCGATTTCGACCTCGTGGTCGGCGCCGACGGGCTGCACTCCAACGTCCGACGGCTGGCGTTCGGCCCGGAGCCCGGATTCCGCCGCTACCTCGGCTATCACGTCTCGATCTTCAGCACCGACAACTTCCTCGACCTGGACCGCTGGACCACGATCCGCAGCACACCCGGCAGGGTCGCCGGCTTGTACCGGGCGCGAACCGACAGCGGGGCGAAGGCGATCCTCGGGTTCAAATCACCGGAACTACGCTTCGACCCCCGCGACCCGCAGACCCAGATCGCCTTGCTGGACAAGGCCTTCGCCGACGAGGGCTGGATCGCGCCCCGCCTGCTCGACGCCGCCCGCCGCGCACCGGACTTCTACTTCGACTCGATCACCCAGATCCGCCTCGACGACTGGACGCGCGGACGTGTGGTGCTGGTCGGCGACGCGGGCTACTGCCCGTCCCCGCTGTCCGGCCAGGGCTCGAGCATCGCGCTGGTCGGAGCCTACGTGCTCGCCGGCGAACTACTCGCCGCCGGCGGCGACCACCGCACCGCGTTCCGCCGCTACGAGGCGGAAATGCGGGACTACGTCACGCTGAACCAGAAGATCGCAACGAACGGCGCGAAAATGCTGATCCCGAAGACCGCCACCGGCCTGTGGCTTCGCAACCAGGCGTTCCGCCTGATGCGCTACCTGCCCCAGGCCAGCGGCCTGCCCAAAGAAATCCAACACGCCGCCAACGCGATCAGCCTCCGCCATTACGCACCGACGTGACCGAGCAGCGGCGCAACAGCGCGGCCGGGAGGAACCCACCTCGGGTGAGGTCGGCACGCTAGCGGGTGGCGGAGATGAGGCCGCTGCCGAGCACGAGGTCTCCCGCGGCGTCCGGGCGGTAGAGGACGATCGCCTGCCCCGGAGCGACACCGCGCAGCGGCTGGCGGAGCTGAACTCGGATGGCGTCCTCGTCGGCCTCGGCGACCGCCTCGGCCGTGCCGCCGTGGGCACGGACCTGGATCACGCATTCCGTCGGGCCACCCAACGGCCGCTCGGACGGCCAGATGGGCCGCTTCGCGTCGATCCCGCTGACCGACAGCCGATCCGCCGAACCCACCTGGACGGTCCCGGACACCGGCTCCAGCGAAAGCACGTAGCGCGGCCGGCCGTCCGAGGCCGGGGCGTCGATGCCGAGCCCCTTGCGCTGGCCCACGGTGAATCCGTGCACGCCAGTGTGCTCGCCGAGCACCGCGCCGGTTTCGGCATCCACCAGCTTGCCCGGCGTCTGCCCGAGCTTGGTCTCCAGGAACTTCTTGGTGTCGCCGTCCGGGATGAAGCAGATGTCGTGGCTGTCCGGCTTCTTGGCCACCGCCAGGTCCTGCTCGGCGGCCTCGACGCGCACCTCGGACTTCAGCGAGTCGCCGAGCGGGAACATCGAGTGCCGCAACTGCTCCGCGGTCAGCGAGGCCAGCACGTAGGACTGGTCCTTGCCTTCGTCCCGACTGCGCCGCAGCTCCGGCACACCGTCCACGATGGAAAGTCGGGCGTAGTGCCCGGTGCAGACCGCATCGAAGCCCAGCGCCATGGCCTTCTCCAGCAGCGCCTCGAACTTGATCTTCTCGTTGCAGGTCAGGCACGGGTTCGGGGTGCGGCCCGCAGCGTACTCGCCGACGAAGGTTTCGATGACCTCCTCGGTGAACCGCTCCGCGAAGTCCCACACGTAGAACGGGATGCCCAGCAGGTCCGCGGCGCGGCGCGCGTCCCGGGAGTCCTCGATGGTGCAGCATCCGCGGGCGCCGGTGCGCAGCGTGCCGGGCTTCGCCGACAGCGCCAGGTGCACACCGACCACGTCGTGGCCCGCCGCGACCGCTCGGGCGGCGGCGACGGCGGAATCGACCCCGCCGCTCATGGCTGCCAGTACTCGCACGCCTCACACCTCCGTGGCGGCGGTCGTCGACCCCGCCGAAGATCGGCGCAACCCGGGCAGGCCGGCGCTACGCGCTCGTCGCACCACCGGCCCGATCGCCTCGGTGAGTGCCCGTACATCGGCCGCGGTCGAGGTGTGCCCCAACGAGAAGCGCAGCGACCCGCGCGCGGCCTTCGGGTCCGCCCCCATCGCCAGCAGCACGTGGCTGGGCTCCGAGACCCCCGCCGTGCAGGCAGAGCCGGTGGAGCACTCGATCCCTTTGGCATCCAACAACATCAGCAGGCTATCGCCCTCGCAGCCGGGGAACGTGAAGTGCGCGTTGCCGGGCAGCCGGGACGGTGCACCGCCCACGACGTCGTGCCCCGGATCGCCGTTGAGCACCACCTCCGGCACCACGGCGCGCACGCCGGCGATCAGCTCGTCGCGCAGCTTGGCCAACTGCGGCGCCTGCGATTCGCGCGCGCCGACCGCCTCGCGCACGGCCGACGCCAACCCCAGCACACCCGGGGTGTCGAGAGTCCCGGACCGCACCTCGCGCTCCTGGCCGCCGCCATGCAGCACCGGGGTGCACTTGACATCCCGCGACAGCAGTAGCACGCCGACCCCGTACGGGCCGCCGACCTTGTGGCCGGTCATGGTCAGTGCCGCGACCCCAGAGGCCGCGAAGTCCACCGGCAGTGTCTCGACTGCCTGCACGGCATCGGTGTGCAGCGGCACCCCGCAGCGGTCGGCGATCGCGGACAGCTCCGAGATCGCGTTGACGGTGCCGACCTCGTTGTTGGCCCACATGACGGTGGCCAACGCCACATCGTCCGGGTTCTCCGCGAGAGCCGCCTCGAACACCTCCGGGCGCACCCGGCCGTTCGAGTCGGCCGCCAGCCAAGTCACCTCGGCGCCCTCGTGCTCGGCCAGCCACTCGACGGCGTCCAGTACCGCGTGGTGCTCGACCGTCGAGGCGAGGACGCGGCGCCGGGCGGGATCAGCGGCCCGACGCGCCCAGAAGATCCCCTTGACCGCCAAGTTGTCGCTCTCGGTCCCGCCCGCGGTGAACAGCACCTCCGACGGCCGGGCCCCCAGCGCATCGGCGATGTCCTCCCGCGACTCCTCCACCGCGCGGCGTGCCCGGCGACCCGAGGTGTGCAGGGACGAGGCGTTGCCGATCCTGGTCAACGCCTCGCTCATCACTGCGACCGCCCGTGGCCGCATCGGTGTCGTGGCAGCGTGGTCGAGGTAAGTCATCGCGCTGTCCAGGGTAATGCAGCCGCCCCGGCGGCCACCCCTCGGTCCAGCGGAAGGCGCAGGTCAGGACGTTTGACCACGGCCCGAGCGGACGAGGAGCAAAGCGGCCAGCACGGCACCCACCAGCAGCGCCAGATCCAGCGGCACGACGCCCCTGGTCGGCGCGGTCCCGGTGGCCAGCGCGGCGACCGCGACGCCGCCGAGCCCGACCAGCGAGGCCTGGCCCAACATGTCGGAGATCTGCAGCGCGGAAGAGTTGAAACCCCGTTCGCCCTCCGCCGACAGCGCGAGCACCCGCACCGAGGTGCTCGCCCCGCCGATGCCCATCCCGGAACCGGCGAAGAACCAGAAGGCGAACACCAGCCAGTGCGGCCCCCACTGCGACAAGCACAACGCGAGCCCGGCCATCCCGACCCCGACCAGCAAGAACCCGGCCGCGACCAGGTATTCCCGGCGGATGTTGCGCTGCCTGCTCTGCCACAGCGCGCCAACGGTCCAGCCGAGCGACCCGGCGGTCAGCGGCATCCCGGCGGTGGTCGGCGAGTAGTGGTGCACCGCCGACAGCGTCAGCGGCACGAAGGCCTGCGCGGTGAAGAACAACCCGGCGAGCAACCCGCGCGCGAGCACCATCGCCGGAAGCCCGGGCCGCGCGAGCAGAGTGCCTTTGGGCAGCAGCAGGCGGATCGACGGTGCCAGCACCACGATGCCGGCCAAGCCCAGGAACAACGACGACAGCGACGGGTTCTGCACAGCGAAGTTCAACACCAACACACCCCCAGCAGCCCCGGCCGCGGCCAACGGCAGCCCCCGCCGCTGCGCCGGCGGCTCGCCCGAGCTGGCACCGAATCGCCGCACCGTCGGGACCAGCATGGCCGTGCCGATGCACACCAGCGGTGCGAGCCCGAAAAACACCCAACGCCAGCTCACGTGCTCGGTGAGGAAACCCGCGATCACCGGCCCCACCAGGGCGGGTACCACCCACGCCGACGACATCGCGGCGAACGCCGCAGGCCGGTGCTTCTCCGGGAAGACCCGACCGATCATCACGTACAGCGCGACTATGAGCGCCCCGCCGCCGAAGCCCTGCAGCACACGGGCGACGAGAAGCACCAGAATGCTGTGCGCAGCGGCGGCGACGATCAGTCCGACGGCGAACGTCGGCAGCGCAAGCAGCAGCGGAAGTGCGGGCCCGCGCCGATCCGCCTGTCTCCCGCCGAGCACCGTGCCGATTGCGCTGGCCCCCAAGAAGACGGTGAAAGGCCAGGAATACCAGTGCTGCGCGCCGAGTTCGGCGACGATCGTGGGCAGCGCGGCGCCCAGCCCCATGGCCTCGAATGCGACGAGGGTGATGACCAGAACCAGCCCGGCGGTGAAGCTGCGACGTTGGGGATTCCACAAATCGCTCTGGGTCTTCTCAGCGGTGGCCACCAGCCAAGCCTGCAACCTCGACCCGGGTCGAGGTCCAGCCTTTTCACCCGCCCGCCACCAAAGCGCCCGGCACACCCGGGTGCACCGATTCCACTGATCCCGACCCGTGAGCACTTTGGGTGCCACAGAGGCTGTTTTGGAAGTGATCGTGACCCTGCTGGCTAATTTCCGCGAGGGGCTGGTTTCACCGCAGGAGTGGTCCGGTTCTGCCTCGCCAACCGGTGTGCGGTGGACGGCCTGTTCGCATCGGTAGACGACACGAACGGTCCGTTCGCCGGCGTTCATCCGATGATGTGAGCCCGGGGGTTGGTGTGCGGTGAACGGCCTGTTCACCTCGCCAAGCTCCTATAAGGGTCCTATAAGGTCACAAACGCCCGCCCGGCCGCGTGCGTAGCAACGCCCGGTAAGGCCGACAAATCCGTTTAAAGACTGGCAAGCCGTCAGTCCGTTCGAGGGTCAGACCCACCAGCGGCGTCACTACACACATCATCACTGTCCGTTCGCTCCATCCCAGCACCTTCCCAAACAGCCCCCAACACCGCGCCGAAATTAACCAGCAGGGTCGATCGTTGAGGGTGCGGTAGGGCGGGCTCTTTGCTTTGAAGCACCGAAGGTGCTCGCAACCCGCACCGCACCGCGGGTTCTCAGGCTTCGTCCGGCGACGGCAGCCCCGAAGCCGCGTTTGGACTCCCGCAGACCAGACGGCGCCTGAGGTCCCGCTGCGCCGCCACGCAGGACGAGTCTGGAAACAGGCCCTACAGCACCCGAAAGCACTCACGGGTGTCACGCGGCGAGGTCGTGGGCGCTGCGGTGCTCCGGCGAGGCCTGGTGGCCCGGCGAAGCACCGCTGGCCGCAGCGATCGCGGACTGGGCCTGCGCGGCCAACTCCCGGCGGTCGGTGCCGACCAACTCGGGCAACACCACCAATTCCACGACCAGGTCCCGCATCCGCGCCACCGCGAGGACCGAATCGACCAGCGTGGCTTCGCCCACGAACGCCGCTGCAGTGGTCGGCTCACCGGCCTCGGTCCGAAAGAGCAGCGCAACCGGCTGCATCCGCACACCCGCATCCACCGCGGCCTGGAAGACGGCGGGCCGGAACCGCCCGGAAGCCCGCCCACACCAGGTCGTCCCCTCCGGGAAGGCACCGATCACGGCCCCGGCGCGCAACTCGTCGGCGATCGTCCGCACCGCGCCCGGCAGCGCCGTCAGCCGGTCGCGATCGATGTAAACGGTGCCGACCAGCCCGGCGAGCGACCCCAGCAGCGGCCAGGACCGGACCTCAACCTTCGCCAACATCCGCATCGGGTGAAGAGCCTGGAGCGCCACGACATCCAGCCACGAAACGTGGTTGCTGACCACCAGTGCGCCGCCCGGCGGAATCCGCTCCTCGAACACGAGGCCGACTCCCAAAACGCACAACAACATCCGGAACCACGTCCGCAACGCCCGATCCCGCCAAGCTGCCGGCAGCACCGACAGCACCAGCGCGAGGACGCACCCGACCAGCAACAACCCGACGGTGCCGCCCAGTCGCAGCACCACCCGGGAAAGCCCCACCTCCGCCTGCTTGTCGCGCGGCGGAAAGCAATCCGGCCCGCACTGCGACGTGGGCGTCCACTGGTTCATGCCGCGTCGCCCAGGAAGAAGCGCAGGTACCGCTGATCGGCACGCTTGAGGTCCAGGAGCAGAAAGTAGTCGGCCACGCCGAAGTCCGGATCGTGCGCCGGAGGACCGCACACCTGAGCACCGAGCCGCAGATACCCCTTGAGCAGCGGCGGCATCGGCGCACGCCCGGTGACCTCGAACGACTCCCAAGGCCGGTACGGGCGCACGCGGTGTTCCTCCGGCGCGTAGCGCTTCGCCGACACCGTGTTCCACACGTGCGCGGCCTGAACGCCTCCATCGTCCAGCGGCACCGAAGCACACCCCGCGAGCATGGTGTGACCGTGCAGCAGCATGTACCGCGCGATCCCGGTCCACACCAGACTGACGACGGCGCCGTTGCGGTGGTCCGGGTGCACGCACGACCGCCCGGTCTCCACCAGCGAGGGGCGCAGCGGGTCGAGCGCCGAAAGGTCGAACTCGGTTTCTGAATAGAGCATCCCGGCTGCCTTCGCCCGCTCCGGCGGCAGCATCCGGTAGGTTCCAACCACCGCGCCGGAGCGGTCGTCCCGGACGATCAGGTGGTCGCAGTAGTCGTCGAAGGAATCCCGGTCGAGGCCGAATTCGCGACCGGTGACCGTAGCCCCCATCTCCTCGGCGAACACCTGGTAGCGCAGGCGTTGCGCGGCGTGCACTTCGTCGGCATCTCTGGCGACCAGCAGCGAGTAGTGGGCGTCGGCCGCCGCACTCGTTGCGGCGCTGGCCAGCAGCTGCGTCTCGGACATGCCGCAGGTGTATCGCCGCGCGGCGAACGCCCAACACACCAGCCGATGACACGGAGCAGGAACTTTTGGTGAATCCCAGGTGCGGCACCAGATCATTGCCCCGAACGGTCGCCTGGAACCCCACCCGAACAGCACAGCACCCCGGCCCGCAGGCTCTTGCCACACGACCGGGGTCGCTGCCGCCCCGCTCCCAGACAGCTTGGGGAGGCCGGCGGCGGAACCTACTGGCTGACGAGTGCGGTCGCGCGCTCGATGATCGACGATGGGCTGGGCTGGGTGGCCATCTCCGCGCCCACCTCGCGCGCGGCCGCCCGGAACGCAGGCTCGGTGAGCAGCCGCTCGGCCATCGACCGCACCGTGGCGACGTCCACAGTGGCCGGATCGTGGGACAGCCCGACGCCCCGGTCCACCACCCGCTGCGCGGACATCGGGTTGTCCGCGAAAGCGGGCAGGACCAGCTGAGGAACCCCGTAGTGCAGCGGCGCGGCGGTGGTGCCCGAACCGCCGTGGTGGACCATCAGCGAAGCGGTCGGCAGGAACGTCGACAGCGGGAGGAAGCCGACGGAGCGCACGTTGGCCGGGAGCGTCCCGAGGTCGGCGAGATCGGTCTTGCCGGCCGCCAAGATCACCTCCACGTCCAGCGCACCGAGCGCCTCGATCACCACGGACAGGCTGCTGATGCCGGACATGATCGGCACCACGGTCCCGAACGTGACGCCGACCCGCGGCCGCTCCGGCCGCCGCAGAGCCCACTCTGGAACCACCGCACCACCGTTGAAAGGCACGAACCGCATCGACCACCAGGGGACGCCGTCCTCCTGGTCCGGCTCGTCGCCGACCAGCCCACCCATGCTCGGCGCCCGCGGATCGATCCGCGCGATCACCCGCGGCCAACCGTCGGGAATGCCTAGCTTGTCGCGCAGCGCGAGGGTGATCTCGTCGTTCTCGTAAAAATTGCGACCGCCTCGGAAATCCCCGTCCCGCGACGACCAGGAGACGCGGTTGCCCACCTCCAGCACCGGTACCCCGAGCGCCACCGCGGCCAGCCGCCCGGCCGCGTGGTCGGTGGTGTGGACGACGAGATCCGCGCCGAACGCCCGCCCGGCGTCGACGGTGCCTTCGGTCATCGTCAGCGTGAACAACCCGAACGGGCTGCCTGCCTGCGTGGCCTTCTCATACGCCTCAGACATCCCCTTGGCCACGCCGAGCCGCTCGAGCTCCGGCGACTTCTCCCTCGAATTGATCCCGCGCAGCAACGCGTCCCACACGTCGTGCTCCGGGAACACGTCGACTACGGGCAACCCGGCGCGTGCGCCGACATCGGTCATCTCGGCGGTGGTGGCGACCAGAACCTCGTGCCCGGCGGCCCTGGCCGCCCAGATCAACGGGACGATCGGCAACATAAGCCCATAACCGGGCGCAGCGGTGAAGAGGATTCGCACGTCGGTCGAGCATGCCACCCCTCACCGACACCCCGCATCCGATTTTCGACTCCCCGCGAGCAAGGGAACCTTCCTGTCACCGAACCACGCCCGGCGCGAGCAAGGGAACCTTCCTGCCACCGCCGCGGCGTCTCCCCGATCCCCGCCGGTTAGATTCCGGGGTATGCAGCGAACGACCGACCGCGTCGACCTATACACCGACGGTGCATGCAGCGGGAACCCTGGCCCCGGCGGCTGGGGCGCCGTGCTGCGCTACGGCGGCCACGAGCGCGAGCTCTACGGCAGGGACGCCGCGACGACGAACAACAAGATGGAGCTCATGGCGGTCATCGAGGGCTTGGCCGCGCTGACGCGGCCGATGCCGACCGTGCACATCTATACGGACAGCACGTACGTGCTCAAGGGCATCACGCAGTGGATGCACGGTTGGAAGCGCAACGGCTGGCTGACGTCCGCGAAGCAGCCGGTCAAGAACGCCGACCTGTGGCAGCGCCTGGACTCGGAATGCGCGCGCCACGGCGACGTGCAGTGGGAATGGGTGAAGGGGCACAACGGCCACCCGGAGAACGAGCGCGCCGACCGGCTCGCCTGCCAGGGCCGGGATGAAGCTCGCGCGGGTTGACGCGCGGAGGCGGGCCGCACCTGGGTGCGGCCCGC
>NZ_JBSFLZ010000100.1:0-27747 GCF_053599315.1 Saccharopolyspora sp. NPDC000995 | reverse complement strand
GCGAAGTACATCACGGTGAACTGGGCTCGGACGCCGCCCCGCTCCCGGACGCCGTCGCCGCCAACCCGCCGAGGCAACCACGACCGCACCCCGCTCGGGGGCGTAGGCGATGGCCTACTTCGTATACTTTGCCGGCTCGAGCAGCGTCGGCAGGTGAGTCGGGGAGCTTCGGCGGTCGAAATCTGTTGTGAAAGATCAGAACTGCGGCAGGCTGTACCAGGCCTGCGGTGCTTCCTCGACGTCGTCGCGGGTTACGACGCCTTCGATCAGGCCATACGGCCGGTCCGCGGCGAAGAACACCTCGTTGTTGTTCTCCAGTCCGCAGTACTCGAGGTCGACCAGGAAGTGGTGCTTGTTCGGCAGCGACAGCCGCACCTCGCCCACCTCCGGGTGCTTCTCCAGCACGGACTTGCCCATCTCGTACAGGCTCTGCTGCAGCGCCAGGCTGTGCGTGGTGGCGAATGCCTCCAGCATCGTCGAGCGGATCGACTCGAAGCTCTTGCCCCAGTCCACGTCGATGTGCAGGTAGCGCCAGCGGGCGGTGACCGCGGTGGCCAGGATCCGGTCGTTGGTCTCGGCCAGCGTCGTGTACTTGTCCTTGGGGTAGCCCCAGAACTCCGACCCGGTGGACTTCAGCACCACCAGGTCCTTCAGTCCGGATACGACGTGCGCCCGGTCACCGTCGATGGTGACCGCGGTGGTGCGCTTCTCATCGCCTGCGCGGGCGAAGGAGTGGTCGTGGCCGGTGCCGCCGACCGGGATCCGCTCCCAGCTGGACTCGTCGATGAGGATGCGCGCGCCGGTGATGCCGTCCGCGGTGCCGACGAAGTGCCGGCCAAGCCGCAGCGCGAAGTCCTCGATCTCGCCGATCGGTGCTTCTTTCGCGAAGGCGTAGACCGTGTTCTTCTGCGTGTCGGTCGGCAGCACGTTGCCGTTGTCACCGGTGAGGTGGGCGGCATCGAGGTCGCCGCGCAGCGAGGAGCTGACGTTGAGGTCCTTGATGATGTGGCGTGCGTTGTCCCGGTTCACCGAAACGATGCGGACCTCGGCCTTGCCGTACTGGTTGGGGCCTATGACGATGCCCATGCGGTGATCAGCTCCCTCGGTAAGTGGAAAAGGCGAACGGGCTAAGCAGCAGCGGAACGTGGTAGTGCTGCTCGGGGTCGGCGATGCGGAAGGTGATCTGCACCTGCGGGTAGAAGGTCGCGACGCCCTGGCGGTCGAAGTACTCGCCGGTCTCGAAGGTGAGCCGGTAGTCCCCGGCGTCCAGCCGGTCCGGGCCCAGGTCCTTGATCCGGCCGTCGTCGTCGGTGCGGCCGGCGGCGACCGAGCTCCAGGCAGTGTCGATGCTCGACCCCGCAAGCGGGTCTTCTGGGCGCTTGGCGGCCTCCAGCCGGATCGCGAGCCCGGCGGCGGGGGCGCCCTGCGCGGCATCCAGCACGTGGGTGGTGACGGCACTCATCCTTCGATCACCTTTGCCAATCTCAGACGTGCGATCTTGCGGAGTTCGCCGGCGACGATCCGCAGCTCTGCTTCCGGCTCGTTGTCGAGTCGGGAGTGCAGGATCTTCAGCAGCTCCGCACCGCTGCGGCCGCTGGCGCAGATCAGGTACACGTGCCCGAACCGCTGTTCGTAGGCTTCGTTGCCCTCGCGCAGCGCGCGGGCCAGCTCGGCATCGCCTCCGTCGACCCCGGACTGCTCGTTGCGCGAGAACTTGGCCGAGGTGCCCTCGCCGGCGGCGCGCTCGCCGATTCGGGGGTGTGCGGCGAGCGCGCCGTGGATCTCCTCGGGGGTCAGCTCCGGTGCGGCGGCGTTGGAGGCCTGGTAGACGGCGTTGACGTCGGCGAACGGGCGCCGGTCGGCGATGTCGGCGGCCCAGCGGGGGATGTCCAGGCAGGCGAGCAGCTGTTGGACGAGTTCCGCGCGGGGGAGGCTGTTCAGCCGGCCCGTTTCGATGGTTGTTGACATCGCAAACTCTCACAGGATGTGCGTCCCCGAAGAGGTTCTCGGGATTGGCGGAGGCGGCGGACGAGAGTCCGAGCATGCCTGGGCTGCGCTGCGGTTGCCGGTCACGAGCTTCGGTGCGGCAAAAAGTACGACCGCAGTCCGCCCAGTGTCAACACTTTGTTGAAAAATGCTGCTGAAGCCTTGTGCGGTGGGCGCAACTCAGGCAGCTCGTCGGGTGTCGGCCCGCTGCGTGTCTGGTGCTGGACGCACTCGCGGCGGGGTTGATCCTGCTCGAATTCGACCGCTCGGCGTTGTCCTGTTCGCCCGGTCGGCTTCCGGCGAAACGGGCGGCTTGGCCAGGGTTGCGGGTAGCGGTTCCCGGTGAAGCCGATCGCCCGACCGGGCGGGGTCGAACCCGCCTGCCGGGTCAGCTCCGGTCGGCCTGCTCGCGGTTTAGGTAGTTGTAGACCGTGAAGCGGCTGACGCCGAGCGCCTTGGCCACCGTCTCGACGGACTTGCGCATGGAGAACGCACCGCGCTCTTCGAGCAGTCGGACGGCGCGCTGCTTGTCCGCGCGCGGCAGGTCCGGCAGGCGTCCGCCGAGTTCGCCCTCGACGGCCCGGATGATCCGGTCGAGGGCGCTGGTCAGCTCTTCGCCGGGCAGTCGGACGGCGACCGCCGGGGCACCTTCCCAGTACAGGACGATGTCGCCGGGCTCGCGCTCGTCAGCAGGCACGGTGGTACCGCCGACGTGCTCCAGCAAAGGGGCGATCGCGTTGGCGAGCGGATGCACGTTGACCAGCCTAAACCTGGTTCTCGTCGGCATCGCCGACGGTCACCTGCAGAGTGATCCGGTTCGCTCCGGTGTCCAGTACGGTCTCCAGCATGGCGGCCAGCGCGGGCAGCAGCGCCTCGCGCTCGCCGCTGATTGAGGTGCCCAGCGGGCCGAATTCGGGCTCCAGCCCGGCGGCTCGGAGGCAGTCGCGGGCGGCCACGGCGTGCGCCGGCGGCTCGCCTTCTCCCCTGAAGGGTTCGGTGGTGAACTCAGCTCGCAAGATCATTGGCCTGACCTCCCGGTTGAACCGTATCGGCCGCCCGCCACCGGTGACCGGCGGGTAACCGGGGGTGGGGCGTTGACCGGCGGCTACCTTGTCGCTAATCTATCATTGTACGAAATAAGATTTCCACATAATGAAATTTCTCTAGAGGGGGGGTGCCGATGAATCCGAACCGCTACGACGTCAACCTCTCGATCCTGTTCACCGAACTGGACGTGCTCGACCGTCCCGCCGCGGCGAAGGCCGCCGGATTCGACAAGGTGGAGTTCTGGTGGCCGTTCGCGGTCGCGGTGCCCACCGACCGCGAGGTGGACCGGTTCGCGCAGGCGATCTCCGACGCCGGGGTGTCGCTGGTGGGCCTGAACTTCTTCGCCGGCGACATGCCTGCGGGGGAGCGCGGCGTGCTGTCGAACCCGGACCGGACCGGCGAGTTCGCCGACAACGTCGACGTCGCAGTGGGCATCGGCGAGCGTCTGGGCTGCCGTGCGTTCAACGCGCTGTACGGCAACCGGATCGACGGTGCCCAAGCGCAGGCACAGGACGACGCGGCTGCTGAGAGCCTAATCCGCGCAGCGAAGGGCACTGCCCGGATCGGCGGCACGGTGCTCATCGAGCCGGTCAGCGGTACGCCCGCGTACCCGCTGAAGACCGCCGCCGACGCGCTCGCGGTGATCGACCGCGTGCACAACGAGGGCGGCGTGGACAACCTGCGGTTGCTGTTCGACCTGTACCACCTGACGGTCAACGGCGACGACCCGGACGCGGTGATCGACCAGCATGCCCGGAGCATCGGGCACGTGCAGATCGCCGACGCGCCGGGCCGCAACGAGCCGGGCACCGGCGAGATCGACTTCGGGCACTACTTCGACAAGCTCGACGCGGGGGGCTACACCGGCCACATCGGACTGGAGTACAAGCCGAGTGGGGCCAGCGCCGACAGCTTCGGCTGGATCAAGAGCTGACCGCCGGTGAGTGGCTTTTCCGGTTCTCACCCGTCAATACTGCGGCGCGCAGCGCCTCCTCGGGGGCGGCGTTCGGGTGACGGGAGGGGCGCTCACGAACGGCACCAACTACGGAGGTACCACAACCATGAGCAAGGTCGGATTCATCGGGCTGGGCATCATGGGCGGCCCGATGGCGGCCAACCTGGTCAAGGCTGGCCACGAGGTCACCGGTTACAACCGCAGCCAGGCCAAGGTCGACCAGCTGGTCGCCGACGGCGGCGAGGCGGCGGGCAGTGTGGCCGAGGCCGTCCGCGACGCCGAGATCATCTGCACCATGCTGCCGGACTCGCCGGACGTCGAGAACGTCGTGCTGGGCGAGGACGGGGTGCTGGCCAATGCCAAGCAGGGCGCGCTGCTCATCGACTGCAGCACGATCCGCCCCGACGTCTCGCGCCGCGTCGCCGAGGCTGCCGCCGAGAAGGGCGTGCGGGCGATCGACGCGCCGGTCAGCGGCGGTGAGCCGAAGGCGATCGACGGCACGCTGTCGATCATGGTCGGCGGCGAGGCCGACGCCTTCGCGGCAGCCGAAGCGGTGCTGGGTGCCGTCGGCACTACGATCGTCCACGTTGGACCCGCCGGGGCCGGGCAGACCGTCAAGGCGGCCAACCAGCTGATCGTCGCGGGCAACATCGGGCTGGTAGGCGAGGCCCTGGTGTTCCTGGAGGCGCACGGCGTCGACACCGAGGCGGGCCTGAAGGTGCTCGGCGGCGGACTCGCCGGCAGCACCGTGCTCGACGCCAAGGGCGCGAAGATGCGCAACCGAGAGTTCGCGCCGGGCTTCCGGCTCGAACTGCACCACAAGGACATGGGCATCGTGCAGGCCGCCGCGCGTGACGCGGGACTGTCGATCCCGCTCGGTTCGCTGGTCAGCCAGCTCGTCGCCGCCGCGGTCGCGCAGGGCGACGGGAAGCTTGACCACTCCGGGCTGCTCAAGCAGATCACGCGGCTCAACGGTCGCGACTGAGACCGTGGTGCGCGATTTCAATGGAAATCGGAACTCTGATTTCCATTGAAATCGCGGAAGATCGCGCAGGCGCACTCGCCCGACCGGGCGATCTCGAACCAGCAAGACGGTCACGGGTCAGCGGTCCAGCGCCGCCAAGCAACCAGAACCGCCGACCCGTTCCCAACTAGGTGCACGCCCGAAGGCGCCGCACCCGAGAGGAAGTCTTACACCATGCCCAAAGTTCCTGTCATGCAGGCCGTCGTCGACGTGCTCAAGTCCGAGGGCGTCGACATCACCTTCGGTTGCCCCGGTGCGGCGATCCTCCCGCTGTACGCGGCGATGGAGGACAGCGGCATCAAGCACCTGATCGTGCGCCACGAAGAGGGCGCGACCCACATGGCCGACGGTTGGGCCCGCACCAACGGCAACGTCGGAGTGGCCATCGGCACCTCGGGTCCGGCGGGCACGAACATGATCACCGGCCTCTACACCGCGCAGGCCGACTCCATCCCGATCCTGTGCATCACCGGTCAGGCGGTGTCCACCAAGCTGCACCAGGAGGCGTTCCAGGCGGTCGACATCGTCAACATCGCCAAGCCGGTCACGAAGTGGGCGGTGCAGGTCAAGGAGGCCGCGCAGGCGCCGTGGATCTTCCGCGAGGCGTTCCGCATCGCGCGTTCCGGCCGCCCCGGCCCCGTGCTGATCGACCTGCCGCTGGACGTGCAGAAGCAGGAGATCGAGTGGGATCCCGAACTGGATGCCCCGCTGCCGATCCCGCGCGTCGAGCCGTACCAGCCGCGGGTGGAGCGCGCGCTGGACATGCTGCTTGAGGCAGAGCGACCGCTGATCCTGGCCGGTGGCGGCGTGATCCTCGGCGAGGCCCACGAGCAGGTGCGGGAGCTGGCGGAACTGCTGGGCGTCCCGGTGCAGATCACGTTGATGGGCAAGGGTTCCTTCCCCGAGGACCACGAGCTGTTCGCCGGCATGACCGGCATCCAGACCAGCCAACGCTACGGCAACCAGTCGTTCCTGGAGTCCGACCTGGTGCTGGCGCTCGGCGCCCGCTTCGGTGACCGGCACACCGGCGCGCTGGACGTCTACTGCGGTGAGCGCAAGTTCATCCACGTCGAAATCGAGCCGACCCAGATCGGCAAGGTCTTCGGCCCCGACCTGGGCATCGTCTCCGACACCCGGCTGTTCCTGGAGGCCTTGCTGGAAGCCGCCCACAAGCGCGGGGCGACCAAGGACTACTCGGCGTGGGTCGAGCGGGTCGGCGTGCTCAAGCAGACGCTGACCAGGCCCGACGACTACGACACCGTGCCGATCAAGGCACCGCGGGTGTACCGGGAGATCAACGAGATCTTCCCGCCGGAGGCGTACTTCGTCACCGCGATCGGGCTCTACCAGATCTGGGGCGGGCAGTTCCAGACCGCGCACCGCCCGCGGCATTACCAGGTGTGCGGCCAGGCCGGCCCGCTCGGCTGGGAGATTCCGGCCGCGATCGGCGTGAAGTCGGCCGAGCCGGACGCGGAGGTCGTCGCGGTCGTCGGCGACTACTCCTTCCAGTTCCTGGTCGAGGAGCTGGCGGTGGCCGCCCAGTACGACGTGTCGTTCGTGATCATCATGCTGAACAACGAGTACCTGGGCCTGATCCGCCAGGCCGAGGGGGACGCGTTCGGGATGAAGACCGAGGTGGACATCCACTACGACGAGTACGGCACGGACAACGTCAAGATCATGGAGGCCTACGGCTGCTCGGGCCGCAGGGTGTTCGAGCCCGGGGACCTCGCCGAGACCATCGAGTGGGCCCGCAAGGAGGCTGTCGCCACCAGCCGCCCGGTTCTGGTCGAGGTGATGATCGAGCGGGAGGCCAACACCGCCCGCGGCATCCGCATTGACGCCATGATCGAACCCGAACCAGTTCCCAACGCGTAACCGGTTCTTGGGGTGCGGAGGCTGACCCACGCGTACGCCGAACCGCGTCGGTCGGTCCTGTCACACACTCACTCCCGCACTCCTGGGCGGGGCTTCAGGGCAGCCCTGCGCGAGGTGCGCTCGCCGTGAACGCGCGGTGGCGTGGACGGCGATCGCGCCCCGCATTTCCCATGGACTGGGTCCTCGGGTGGAATATCCGAACGACCCCTTGGTGTCCTCCGCCGAGCACGTGCCGGGCGTCTCGGCGGAGGATGCCGCCCTATCGATCGGAGTTGGTTGTGCCTGGTCCCGTCCTCATCGCGCCGGACAAGTTCAAGGGCTCGCTGACCGCGCCGGAGGTAGCCGAGGCGGTGGCCGCCGGTCTGCGCAGGGTCCGCCCCGACGTGCAGGTGCGGTTGGCGCCGGTGGCCGACGGCGGGGACGGCACCGTGCAAGCGGCGCTGGCCAGCGGCTACGTGTCGGTGCCGGTGCGGGTCGCGGGCCCGGTCGGCGAGCCGGTGGACACCGAGATCGCGATCGACGGCGACACCGCCGTGGTGGAGCTGGCTTCGGCCTCCGGGCTGGCGCTGCTCGACCCGGACGAGCTCGCCCCGCTGGCGGCCTCCAGCGAGGGGACCGGCGAGGCCATCCTGGCGGCGCTCGACGCGGGCGCGCGGAACGTGGTGCTGGGCGTCGGTGGCAGTGCGTGCACCGACGGCGGCGCCGGAATGCTCACCGTCCTGGGGGCGCGGGTTTTGGACGCTGCGGATAACCCGTTGCCCCCAGGCGGTGGACCACTTTCCCGGGTGACCGCGGTGGACCTGTCCGGCCTGGATTCCCGGCTGGCCGAAACGAACTTCGTCCTCGCCTCCGATGTGGACAACCCGCTGCTCGGCGAGCGCGGTGCGGCGCACGTCTACGGGCCGCAGAAAGGTGCGGACCAGGAGCAGGTCCGCTTCCTGGACGAGGCGCTGGGCCGCTGGGCGCGCGCGGTGCTGGCCGCCGGCGGTCGCGATGTCGCCGAGCAGCCGGGCGCCGGGGCGGCCGGTGGCGTCGGCTACGGGGCGCTCGCGGTGCTGGGCGCGCGGATGCGGCCCGGGGTCGATGTGATCCTGGAGCTGATCGACTTCGACCACCAGCTGGACGGAGCCGGCCTGGTGATCACCGGCGAGGGCGCCATAGACGAGCAGACCCTGCACGGCAAGGGCCCGGCCGGAGTCGCCGCCCGCGCCGTCGAAGCGGGAGTCCCCGTGGTCGCCATCGCAGGCCGCTGCCAGCTCACCCCGGAACGCCTGCGCGAAGCGGGCATCGAAGCGGCCTACGCCCTCACCGACATCGAATCCGACCCGCAGCGCTGTATCCACGAAGCGGCCACTCTCCTGGTCGACCTCGGCGAACGCCTCGCCCAAGACCGCCTGTAGGTGCTCGTTTTCAGCCAACGGACTGTTCGCCTCGATTAGGAGCCTGTTGCGTTTTCTGCGAAAACGGCTAAACCGGAGTACCAAATCAGTCTCGATCGCCGCCGTTTGTTGGATAACGATCTGAGGTACTCACGGGCCCTGAGCTGCAGGGTGATCGGGAAGACGCCGTAGTCGAACTCGCGGTACACCCATTCGAACTCGTCCCGCCATAGCTGCTCGACGTCGCGGGGCTAACGATGCCGTGCGAGTTCGCCGCGCGCTTGTTGAACAGCATCGGCGGCAGGTCTCGACGTACCAGTTGCCGCAGAACTCCACCAGGTCGACCTCTCGGCCGTGCTGCAGCGGCCTCATCCGAGGTACGGCCGGACCGCGAAGTCGATCTTCGTCCAGGAGTCGCCGACTTGCGCGTAGAAGGGGTGGAAGTCGTTGTAGTTCTGGATGTGGTCGTAGCTGAAGCCGTTCTCCATCAGCAGTGCGGCGGTGTGCTCGGACATCTCCCCACCACGGCGCGACGTAGCCGCGTGGCCGCTGGCCTTCTCCACCGGCTCGATGCACTTCAGCAGCACGTCGCGTTCCTGCTGCTCGGTCATCGGCACCGGGTCCATGAGTCAACCCGAAGAAGCGGTTTCGAGCTACCCGGGCGGCGCTGCGCTGAATCGATGCCCCGCCGGCTGCCCCTTGACGAGCGCTCGCCGATCCAGTTAACTTCCAATTGATGGTAAGTATACTTCATGATACGGAAAATGGTTCGGCGGGCCCACGTGGCGAGCGCCTGGAGTTCGGCTTGTACTTCTTGGTGGGCGCCGGCGGAATCGTGAACCGAGGGCTGCGCGCGTTTTCGGGTGTCGTAGCCCCGGAAGCGCGCACGGGTCACCGGCTCAGGCCGGGGACAAATCGGGGCCCTGACCCTTGACCCGGGCCGCACCTAAGTTCAACACTTTGTTGAATGCTTGATTAGGAGGTAACCGCGTTGCCCGAAACAACCACCGGGGCGTTCGACGTCGTGTTCCGCGCGCGACGGCTCATCGGCCCGAACGGGGAGACCTCCGGCAGCGTCGGCGTCCGCGACGGCCGCATCGTCGCCGTCGAGGCGCTGGACGCCCAGTTCGACGCCGCCCGCACCTTTGAGCTCGCCGAGGACGAGGTCCTGCTGCCGGGGTTGGTCGACAGCCACGTGCACGTCAACGACCCGGGTCGCACCGAGTGGGAGGGCTTCGATACCGCCACCCGCGCCGCAGCGGCCGGCGGCGTCACGACCATCATCGACATGCCGCTGAACAGCCTGCCGCCGACGATCGACACCGGCGCGCTGGAAGTCAAGCGCAAGACGGCGCGCGAGAAAGCGCACGTCGACGTCGGTTTCTGGGGCGGCGCGGTGCATGGAAACCTCGCCGAGCTCAGCGGGCTGCACGAGGCCGGGGTGTTCGGCTTCAAGTGCTTCCTGTTGCACTCCGGGGTCGACGAGTTCCCGCCGTTGAACCCGACCGAGCTGGACGAGGCGCTGCGTGAACTGGCCCGCTACGACGCGCTGATGATCGTGCACGCCGAGGACTCCGATGCCATCGAGCACGCCCCAACTGCGCACGGCGAGACCTACGGCGACTTCCTGAACTCCCGGCCGCGTGGCGCCGAGAACGTGGCGATCGCACAGGTCATCGAGCTGGCGCGGCGTATCGGGGCGCGGGTGCACATCCTGCACCTGTCGTCGTCCGACGCGCTGCCGATGATCGCCTCCGCGCGCGCCGACGGCGTCCGGGTCACCGTCGAGACCTGCCCGCACTACCTGAGTTTCAGCGCCGAGGAGGTCCCCGACGGCGCCACCCAGTTCAAGTGCTGTCCGCCGATCCGCGAGGCCCGCAACCGCGAACTGCTGTGGCAGGGCCTGGCCGACGGGATCATCGACTGCGTGGTCAGCGACCACTCGCCGTGCACCCCGGAGCTCAAGCGCTTCGACATCGGTGACTTCGGCGTGGCCTGGGGCGGAGTTTCGAGCCTCCAGCTGGGCCTTTCGGCGGTGTGGACGCAGGCGCGGGTGCGCGGCCACGGCCTCGCGGACGTTGTGCGGTGGATGTCCCGCAAGCCCGCCGACCTCGCCGGGCTGCAGCGCAAGGGCTCCATCGCGGTCGGCACCGACGCGGACTTCTGCGTGTTCGCGCCGGACGACGCTTTCGTCGTCGACGTCGCCAAGCTGCACCACCGCAACCCGGTCTCGCCATACCACGGGCGCCCGCTGGCCGGCGTGGTGCGCGAGACCTGGCTGCGCGGCAAGCAGATCGTCGGTTCGGGCGTGGAAACGATCGCGCCGCAAGGGAATTTGCTCACCCGTCAGGGTGGATAGAGGTCGACAATGGCGCCGTGAGCCCTTTGGGCCGCTGGAGAGAGCTCACGGTCGACCGGCCTTCCGCGATCCGGTCGTCACGTGCAACGGTGACCGCCTCCGCTTCGAGTCCTTCTGCCGTTGCTGCGGGCCTACGCGCGCCTGGATGTCCTCTCCGGCGGCCTCGACAGCGAGGTGCACGACCTCGGCACGACCAATGTGGAATCGATGAGCCGCTGCGCCGGATGCTGGCACGCGTCGGCGGTCGCGAAGCCTTGCACGACAAGCCGGTTCCAAGCCTCGACGAGCGGCGCGGACCTCGCACCTGCGGCGGTGGAGCTCGTCCTGCGCGACGAGGTGGTGCTGGGGCGGGTGTTGCAGCGGTGCGCGATGCGGCGCGAGCGGGACTGGTGCAGCTGTCGTGGGGGCTGGTCGCGGTGCTGATCGAGAGCCTGCTGCCGGGAGATGGCGAACGTCCCACACCGGCCTGGCTCCGACCTGCTTGCCCCCGGTGTTGAGCTGGCCGACCAGGTTCCCGCCGAGCCGGTGCCCGGCGTCGTCCGTCGCCGTCCGGGGCGGTGCCAGCCGCTTCACCAAGGCGAAAAACGCACGGGCAGGCGTAATGGGGCTCAGCATGCCTCCCCAAAATAAGTGCTCACGGCCTCGGAACTGTCCAAAGCACCACCGGCGAGCGCCGGGGAGACCCGTCCATGACCGCCCGTTCGAGCTGGTTTTGCGGACCTGCGGAAACGCGGCACCGCAGTCCGGGACCGCCGCTGCCCGGGTCGGGGCGCGCGAGCGGGGGCGTGGTGGTCCCCACGTAACCCCGGTGACCAGGGCTGACGTACGCTGAGTAATCGTGCTCGTCATTGCGCTGGACACCTCGACCCCCGCGGTCACGGCCGGGCTGGTCGCCCTGGACGACGGTTCGCCGCGCGTCCTCGCCGAGCGCGTCACGGTCAACCCGCGTGCGCACGGCGAACTCCTCATGCCGCAGCTGGTGGACGTCATGACCGAGGCTGGACGCGAACTCGCCGATGCCGATGCGATCGTCGTAGGTTCCGGCCCCGGCCCGTTCACCGGCCTCCGCGTCGGCATGGCCACCGCAGCGGCGCTCGGCCAGGCCTGCGGCCGCCCCGTGCATCCCGTGTGCAGCCTCGACGCGATCGCCGCGCAGGCCGCCGCCGAAGGCGCCGTGTTGGTCGCCACTGATGCGCGCCGCAAGGAGGTCTACTGGGCCGCCTACGACGCCGAGCGGACCCGGATCGACGGGCCGCACGTGCAGCGCCCAGCAGAGGTCCCGGCCGGCGATTTCGGCGCGGCCGCAGGGGAAATGGCGGAGGCGCTGCACATCAAGGTCGTCGGGCCGCGCTACCCCACTCCGGTCGGGCTGGTCGCGGCGGCGCGCGCGGTGCTGCAGTCCGAACCTGCCCCGCTGGTGCCGCTCTACCTGCGGCGGCCGGACGCCGAAGCGCCGGCTAAGCGGAAATCCGTGCTGACCAGGGGTGGGAAGTGACCGAGCGTGCGACGACCGCGCTGCGGGTGCTGAAGCTGCGCCGCAGCGACCTGAAGAGCTGCGCGGAGCTGGAGCAGGTGCTCTTCCCCGGTGACGACCCGTGGTCGTGGTCCGCGTTCGCTGCGGAGCTCGACCAGGGCCACTTCTACGTCGGCGCCTACATCGACGAGCGCCTGATCGGATACGCGGGGCTCGCCGTCGTCGGCCGCGCGCCGCACGCCGAAGCCGAGGTACACACCATCGGCGTCGACCCGGCGCACCAGGGCAGCGGCGTGGGCAAGGCGCTGCTGCGCGCGCTGTTGGGCAGGGCCGACGAGCAGCGGGCGACGACGTTCCTGGAAGTGCGCACCGACAACGAAGCCGCGATCGGGATGTACCGGAAGCACGGCTTCGAGATCGTCGGGCTGCGCAAGCGCTACTACCAGCCGTCCGGGGCGGATGCGCACACCATGCGGCGCCCCGCATTCCCTACGGAAATTGCGGAGACGGTCACTGCGGAGGACGCGTCATGACTGCGGACCGAGTGGTGCTCGGCATCGAGAGCTCCTGTGACGAGACCGGCGTTGGCCTGGTCCGACTGGCCGCCGACGGCACGGTCGAGCTGCTGGCCGACGCGGTGGCGTCCAGCGTCGACGAGCACGCCCGCTTCGGCGGCGTCGTGCCGGAGATCGCCAGCCGCGCGCACCTCGCGGCGATGGCCCCGACGATGAGCCGCGCGCTGGATGAATCCGGCCTCGAACTGTCCGATGTGGACGCCATTGCGGTCACCGCGGGGCCGGGCTTGGCCGGGGCGCTGATGGTCGGCGTCGCGGCGGCCAAGGCCTACTCGGCCGCGCTGGGCGTGCCGCTGTTCGGCGTCAACCACCTCGGCGGGCACGTCGCGGTCGACACCCTCGAACACGGGCCGCTGCCGGAGCGCTGCCTGGCGCTGCTCGTTTCCGGCGGGCACACGCAGCTGCTGCTGGTGGAGGGCATCGGGGAGCAGATCACCGAGATCGGCTCCACGATCGACGACGCCGCCGGCGAGGCCTACGACAAGGTGGCCCGCATCCTCGACCTGCCGTACCCGGGCGGCCCGCCCATCGACAAGCAGGCGAAGCTGGGCAACCCGAAGGCGATCGCGTTCCCGCGCGGGCTCACCGGGCCCCGCGATTCCAAGTACGACTTCTCCTTCTCCGGGCTGAAGACGGCGGTCGCCCGCTGGGTCGAGACCGAGCAGCGCGCGGGCCGGGAGATCCCGGTGGCGGACGTGTGCGCGTCGTTCCAGGAGGCCGTGGCCGACGTGCTGACGGCGAAGGCGGTGCGCGCGGCGCGGGATCTGGACGTGGACACGCTGGTGATCTCCGGCGGTGTCGCGGCGAACTCCCGCCTGTCGGAGCTGGCGGCCCAGCGCTGCGCGGAAGCGGGCATCACGCTTCGCGTGCCGCGCCCCCGCCTGTGCACCGACAACGGCGCGATGATCGCGGCGCTGGGCGCCCACGTCCTCGCCGCCGGCGCCAAGCCGTCGCCCCTGGACATGCCAGCCAACCCGGGCCTGCCGGTCGGCACCATCGTCGTCCAGTGATCACAGTTTCAATTGAAACTGTGATCCCCTGAAACTGCGCGATGGTCCTGGTGCGGCCCGTCGGCGGAGTCGGTCAGGTCGAAGGCGGCCTGTCCGCTGGGTTGGCTGCGGAGGACGAAACCGGACGGCACGGCCGCTTCCGCGCGGCGAGCAGACAACGCCGCAGCAGCCTGATTGATAACAGGGCCACGCCGCGCTCAACCAGCCGCGGACTCTTCGCGCGATCATGATGGTCACATCCCTATTCGGCGAGGACGTGCTGATATCGCCGGAACTTCCGCCCAAGTTTTCTCCGCCGGCAAGACTCGCTGTGCGTCACGCCGGATCACCAACCGTGATCGGATCGCGCGCAGATGTGTACGTCCCTCGGCTTGGCGGCTTGGCGGGAGGTCTCTACGCCCTTCTCCAGGGGTTGATCAACGACGCCACCAGAAGGCCTTGGTGGTAGCGAGGAACTCGCGCCGGGCACCGCGGGCGGAGACCCGGCGCAGGCCGTCGGCAGCCGCGTCGTGGCCGACGCCGTGGGCGTCGATGCCTGCGCGCCGGCACAGCGCCACCGCGCGGCGGAGGTGGAACCGCGTGGTCACGACGGTGATCTCGCGCAGCTCGAAGTCGTCGGAGGCACGCCGGCAGGAGGACCAAGTGTCCACACCGGACTCGTCCAGCACCACCGAGGACGCGGGAATCCCTTGGCGCACCAAGTAACGCCGCATCACGACGGGCTCGCTGTGCCCGCGGGATTCAGGGCTGCCGCTGACGATGATCCGCCGGACCTTGCCCGCCTCGAACAACGCGCGCGCCACGTCCAACCGGCCCTGCAGGATCCGGCTCGGCAGGCCGTCCCAGCGCACCCCCGCGCCGAGCACGAGCGCGAACTCGGTTGCGCGCACGTCGTGAACCGCCTTGATGCGCCCACCGCTGCGCACCCACGACCAACCGGATGGCAGCCCCACGACCGCTCCGAGCCCGACCAGCCCCACCCACAGTCCGCGCACCGGCCAAGTGTGCCATGCCCGGTGACCGCCTTCGGCCGTGCATCCCGACCGGCGAAAGGGGGCACCCGGCTCCGAGTAACCGGGTTTCCCCCGCGCCGGAGAGCGGTGCCGCGGCTGAATGCGCGGCGCAGCAACGAAAACCCGCAGGACGTCCGGCCGACGGCGCCTCAGACTGGGTTGAGCACCGGGTAGCCGCCTTCGACGACAAACGCATTCGCCGTCTCCGCCGGAGCATCCTTCTTGGACACGCGCGGCAGCACCCGGTAGTCGGCGCGCAGTTCGGTCCCGCTGGACTTGGTGCGCACGTATACCCGCCGGTTGGCGTAGACCTTCACGTGGGGTTCTCCTTGAGCAGTCGTGGTTGTGGACCGCGCTGTCGGCTATCGCGTCGGCGATCCGGTCGCGGTTGGCCGCGTAGCCGCCCCAAGCGTTGATGTTGAAGCCCTTTTTCGGCGCCGGCGTCAGGTCGATCTTGGAGAAGAACACCTGCTGGCCGAGCACGTCCCAGCGCGCGCGAATCGGTCATCGTAAGTTCTCCGGTCGTCTTGCGGGTTCCTCAGGGTTCGACCGCGGCGCGATCGAAGGCAGGAAGGCACCGGCGAGAGGCGAGGATTTGGTGCAGTCCCGACACATTGGCTCGGCCGAAACACGCGCGACGTCCCGCCGGCGGACCCCTCGCGCGCCGATCAGCTGCGCTTCCGGCGCGGTTCGCCCACCGGTGGCGTGCTATTCGGCGTCGAGGACGCGGCGGGTCGCCGTGATCACCTTGGTCAGGGTCTCGTTCAACTGCTCCAGTTCGCAGACCTGCATGCCGAGGAGTTCGACTACGCGGTACGGGATCTTCTCGGCCTCTGCGCGCAGCTGTCGGCCCTTGTCCGTCAGCCCGACGGTCAGCAGTCGCTCGTCCTCGGCGCTGCGGCGCCGTTGGAGGTAGCCGATCGATTCGAGGCGCTTGAGTAGCGGCGACAAGGTAGCCGGATCGGCCTGGAGGGCACCGCAGAGTTCCTTCGCTGATCGCGGCGACTGCTCCCAGAGCGCGAGCATCACGAGGTACTGCGGGTGCGTCAGGTTGAGCGGCGCCAGCAGCGGCCGGTAGACGGAGATGACGTTGCGCGAGGCGACGGAGAGCGCGAAGCACACCTGGCGATCGAGGGCGAGCGGGTCTTCGCCGAGGTCGATCTGGTTCATCGCGGGAGCTCCCTTCCGGCCGGGTGCCGACGGTCACGCTAATCATTAGCGTACTAATGATTAGTATATCGGTGTTCTCGGATGCCTTCGGCTAAGGAGGGGACATGGTCGCTGACCGACGAATCCGGCCCAATCCGGTGCAGTGGATCTGGTATGCCTTCGGCGGGCGGTTGCCGGCGCGCTGCCGGGAATGGGTGCTGCACGACATCACCTGCCGCACCTGGGTGCTGAGGCACCTCGCGCGCAGCCTGGTCCAGATCTCCCCGGGGTTGCTCTTCCTACTGCTGCCGGGGCCGTTCTGGATCCGGGCGATGTCCGTGCTGGGCGGGGTGATCCTGGCGGTCTGGTACTCGATGTCGTACCTGGAGCACACCAGCGAGTACCGGCTCGTCAAGCACGGCTATCCGTTGGGCACGGGCAAGGAGGTACGCGAGCAGGCGAGGGCCGCTGTCCGCGCCCAGCGGGCGCAGCGGTACGCCGAGCTATACCGCCACCAGCCGGAGCAGTGAGCCCGGCGCGGCGCTACTTCGGGCGCCAACCGGCTCGGGTCGGCGGGCCGGGCGGGCCGGGCGGGCGCGCGGGCCGGGGGCGGCGCTCCCAGGGGCGGTTCGCGGGCTTCGAGAGGGCGGGCATGCCAGGCAACCTAGGGCACCGAATGGGGCGGATGTGAACCGCCTCATGGCATTGGTGAAATTTCCCGCATGCCGATCTACCAGCGAAGATCACGCACAGCAGATCATCGGTGACAACTTCCCAGGTGGCGGCGTCCACAAGCCGATCCGCTACGATCCGTAATCGCCACAACCGGCGTAGTGAGGGGTCGTAATGACTGCCGTGCCGCACCCGTCGCATACGGGGTCGGGTCGTCGCTGCGGAGGCCGCTGACGGTCCGGGATTACGCCGAACTCGAAGACGATCGCCACCGCTACGAACTCCAAGAGGGAAGCCTGGTCGTGTCGCTGAGTCCTGCGCCCGATCACATGTTGCGGCCGAGTTCGTCGCAGAGGTGCCGTTGCCGGTGCGGCTTCGGTTTGACGAGCTGGTGGAATGAGCGCAGGCATGCGCTCGCCGGTGCTCCGACATCCCGTGGTGCGGGTAGTTGTTGAGCGTTGGCACTCTCATCGGTAGAGTGCTAGCAGAACGGCACCGCAGCGCCCCGGCACCCGCGACGACGGGGAGCTACGGAACCGTCTTAACCCAGACAACGCTTCGAAGGCCCCAGAAGGTGGAGGTCACACCGTGGCGAGCATTAAGCCGCTTGAGGACAAGATCGTGGTCCAGGCGAGCGAGGCCGAGACGACGACTGCGTCCGGCATCGTGATCCCGGACACCGCCAAGGAAAAGCCCCAGGAGGGCAAGGTTCTGGCTGTCGGCCCGGGTCGCGTCGACGACAAAGGCAACCGCATCCCGGTGGATGTCAAGGAAGGCGACGTCGTCATCTACTCGAAGTACGGCGGCACCGAGGTCAAGTACAACGGCGAGGAGTACCTGATCCTCTCCGCCCGCGACGTGCTGGCCATCGTCAACTGACGCAGCCGCACCAAGCGAGCAATGCCGCCCCGGCGGTCCCGACCGCGGGACCCCGGGGCGGTCGCACGTCCGGGGCAGCGGGACTTGTCGATGGAGCAAGTACGGCCTCAATAGATCAGGTACCCATGAAGGGCTGTTGGAACCATGGCTAAGCAGATCACCTTCGACGAGCAGGCGCGCCGCGCCCTGGAGCGCGGCGTCAACCAGCTCGCTGACGCGGTGAAGGTCACCCTCGGGCCGCGCGGTCGGCACGTCGTGCTGGACAAGCAATTCGGCGGGCCGCAGATCACCAACGACGGCGTGACCATCGCCCGCGAGATCGAGCTGAGCGACCCGTTCGAGAACCTGGGCGCCCAGCTCGCCAAGAACGTCGCGACGAAGACCAACGACGTCGCTGGCGACGGCACCACCACCGCCACCGTGCTCGCCCAGGCGCTGGTCCGCGAGGGCCTGCGCAACCTGGCCGCGGGTGCCAACCCGGCGGCGCTGAACAAGGGCGTCCAGGCGGCCACCGACGCCGTCGTCGAGGCGCTCAAGGCCAAGGCCACCCCGGTCAAGGGCCGCGACAACATCGCCCAGATCGCCACCGTCTCCTCCCGCGACGAGACCATCGGCGCGCTGGTCGGCGAGGCGATGGAGAAGGTCGGCGAGGACGGTGTGATCAGCATCGAGGAGTCCTCGACGCTGGCCACCGAGCTGGAGATCACCGAGGGCGTCCAGTTCGACAAGGGCTTCATCTCGCCGCACTTCGTCACCGACGCGGAGCGGCAGGAGGCGGTGCTGGAGGACGCGCAGATCCTGCTGCACCGGGAGAAGATCTCCAACCTGCAGGACCTGCTGCCGCTGCTGGAGAAGATCGCGCAGGGCGGCAAGCCGCTGCTGATCATCGCTGAGGACGTCGAGGGCGAGGCGCTGTCCACCCTGGCCGTCAACGCGCTCCGCAAGACGCTGAAGGCCGTCGCGGTTAAGGCCCCGTTCTTCGGCGACCGCCGCAAGGCGTTCCTGGATGACCTCGCGGTGGCCACCGGCGCCCAGGTTATCGCGCCGGAGGTCGGGCTCAAGCTGTCCGAGGCCAGCCCCGAGGTCCTCGGTTCGGCCCGCCGGGTCACCGTGACCAAGGACACCACGACCATTGTGGACGGCCGCGGCAAGACCGAGGACGTCAAGGACCGGGCCGACCAGATCCGCAAGGAGATCGAGGCCACCGACTCCGACTGGGACCGCGAGAAGCTGCAGGAGCGGCTGGCCAAGCTGGCCGGCGGCGTCGCGGTGATCAAGGTCGGTGCGGCCACGGAGACGGAGCTCAAGGAGCGCAAGTCGCGCATCGAGGACGCCGTCGCCGCCGCCAAGGCAGCGGCGGAGGAGGGCAGCGTCCCCGGCGGTGGATCCAGCCTGATCCACGCCGCCAAGGTGCTGGCCGACGGCCTCGGGCTCATCGGTGACGAGGCCACCGGCGTGCAGCTGGTGCGCCGCGCGCTGGACGCCCCGCTGTTCTGGATCGCCAACAACGCGGGCCAGGAAGGCGCGGTCGTGGTCTCCAAGGTCCGCGACCTCGACTGGGGTGCCGGCTACAACGCGGCGACCGGTGAGTACGGCGACTTGGTCCAGTCCGGCATCGTCGACCCGCTGAAGGTGACCCGCTCCGCGGTCGCCAACGCGGCTTCCATCGCCCGCATGGTGATCACCACCGAGAGCGCGGTCGTGGAGAAGCCGGAGGAGAAGCCGGAAGCTGCCGGGCACGGCCACGGGCACGGGCACTGAGCCCAAGCTCGTGACCGCGTAGCCGGGCCGGCACGCGCG
This sequence comes from Saccharopolyspora sp. NPDC000995, assembly GCF_053599315.1. NCBI lineage: Bacteria > Bacillati > Actinomycetota > Actinomycetes > Pseudonocardiales > Pseudonocardiaceae > Saccharopolyspora > Saccharopolyspora sp. NPDC000995. The sequence goes on along the minus strand of NZ_JBSFLZ010000100.1, from coordinate 8,547 downwards.
AAAGAAAGATCGGGGCGGCACCCACATCCTGGGTGCCGCCCCGATCTCTTTCTTGCCTTGCCCGGAGTCGAATGACGCCCCTCGTGGTCATTCGACTCCGGTGGCCGTTCGCGGTACTCGCCGCGGCGGCCGACACAAGCGCATCAGCTGGCCGCGACCGCCAGCTGCTGGCGCTTGCGCGCCTTGATGATCACTTCTCGCTCCGATTCCGACAGTCCGCCCCAGATGCCGTACGGCTCCTGCACGGCAAGTGCATGGGTCCGGCACTGCGCGATCACCGGGCAGTGTTGGCACACCTCTTTCGCCTTCGCCTCGCGCCGGGCTCGCGCCGGGCCACGTTCGCCGTCCGGATGAAAGAAGTACGCGCTGTCCATGCCTCGACAGGAGCCCCGTATCTGCCAATCCCAGATATCGGCGTTCGGTCCTGGAAGACGTCGAGTGTCTGCCATTGCGCAAACCACCTCCTAGCGGTGGGTCCCCTCCCCGCTGCGGCGGCGCCGCAGCCTCGCATGATCCGACCGTAGAACCGCGCCAAAACTTGTTCAACCCCTATCGCGCCAAAAGCTGTTCATCATTGGAGTGATCTCTGGGTGACGAAGATCGACGCCCAATGGCTTGCCCTCCACGAGCCGGAACCGGAACATGTCCCGCGTGACGACGCGGCCGGAACCTGTGCAGGGGCAGGACACCTCCAATCCGAGCGACGATCCGGGGCCGGTCGAGGGCCCCGACGGTGCTGCGTCGGACGACCCGCCGCGCCTCAGCGTCGCTGCGGTGGCCCGCCGGCTCGGTGTGGCTCCCGCCACGCTGCGCACCTGGGATCGCCGGTACGGGCTCGGCCCCAGCGATCACACCAGTGGTCGACACCGTCGGTACGGCCCGGACGACATCGCGCGCCTGGAACAGATGCAACGCGCTCTGCTGCGAGGCGCCTCGCCCATGGAGGCGGCTCGCTACGCGCGCACCGCCGCCGCACCGCTGCCGCAGCGATACCCCGATGCGGCCGAGCAGCAAACGCAGCCCGACGAATCCGGCGATGGACCGATGATGCTCTCCGGTGTGCTCGACGGCGCGGGCGACATCAAGTTGGTCGGCGGCTTCAACACAGGTGGGCGCGGGCTGAAGCTCACCGGCGCCGGGCCCAGCGCCCGCGGCCTGGGGCGAGCGGCGCTCGCGTTGGACTCCTGGTCCGTGCAGCGGCTGCTGATCGAGTCAATGGACAGCGAAGGGGTCGTGGAGACCTGGCAGGGCATGCTGCAACCGGTGCTGCGCGCGGCCAGCGAACGTCGGCAGCGGTCCGGCTCCGGCATCGAGGTCCTGCAGCTGCTGGTCGACTGCGCGTCAACCGCGCTGCGGTCGGTGATCGCGAACGCGCCGGCGCCGATCAACCCGCGTCCGGTGGTGCTCGCGCCGGTGCCCGGCGAAGCGCAGGAACTCGAACTCGTGGCGCTCGCTGCGGCGCTCGCGGCCAACCGCGTCGGCCACCGGCTGTTCGGTGCCGCGCTGCCGAGGGAAGGGCTGGCCGCGGCGGTGCGCCGCTCTGCGCCGGCTGCCGTGGTGCTCTGGGCGGACCAGTCGTACTACGCCTCGCCGCGCGTCCTGGACGACATCCCGATCACCCGGCAGCGCGCCCGCGCCTTCGTGGCCGGCGGCGGCTGGGCGCAGCAGGCGTTGCCAGCGCACGTGGAGCTCCTCGATTCGCTCGATGCCGCTGTGGCGCGTGTTTCGGAGACCGTTCTGGGCTGAATCGGGCGCGATTGTGTCGCGAATCACACTGCGCTGTACGGGTGGGGTGACACTGTTCGTGCGGACGAGCGAAACTGCGGTCACGACTGCGTGCAATCGGGTGAATACTGCAGGTACGGCGCGTGGCCGGCGGCCTTCCGGGCGGTGAACCACCCGGTCTTGGCGGCTTGCTCCGTTCCGGTGAAACCGCCTCCGACGTGGGGGGCACAAAATTTCTTGACGGATTAAGCACCGGATCGTGTCAAGGTTTTGGCCCCTGCGTCCGATAGGGGAGGTGGAACGTCACTCGCCTGCAGGAAAGGAGTTCCCGTGACGACGGTCCTGATCTGCGATGACCGACGTAGCGTCCGGGAAGGGCTCACTCGTGTGATGTCTGCTGTCCCCGGAGTGAGTCGAATCGATTGCGTCGCGCATGGTGACGAGCTGTTGGCCCGCTTCTCGCGGCAGGCCGTCGACGTCGTGCTGGTCGGCACCCAGCGTGCGGTGCCAAACGGCGTCGAGGCCACCCGTCGGCTCGTCTCTGCGCATCCGCAAGCGAACGTGATCGTGTTCGGTGCGCCGGACGACGCGGCGAGCATCGCCGCCGCGATCGCCGGTGGAGCTCGTGGCTATCTCCGTTGGGATGCTTCCCGGCCGGAGCTGGTCGCGGCGCTGGCGCACACGTTGGCGAGCACTTCGGTGCCCGCACCCCGGCAGCCGTCCGACCCCGGAGTACAGCTGACGGAGCGCGAGCTCCAAGTGCTGCGGGGCATGAGCCAGGGCAAGAGCAACGGCCAGATCGGCCGGGAGCTCTACCTCTCGGAAGACACGGTCAAGACCCACGCGCGCCGGCTGTTCCGGAAGCTCGGCGTGCGAGACCGTGCGCAAGCGGTGGCGCACGGTTTCCGCCGCGGCCTCGTCGCGTGATCGCCGCGCGCGGTGATCACCGCGCGGCTGCTGATCGGAGCGCACCGGCAGGACGATCCCTGGCTGCCGGTGCTCGGGCGAGGCGTTGGCTTGGAGCGAGCTGACGTTACGAGTGCGGCTGTGGTCCGCGCCACTTCGGCGCGGCCCGGATTCCCGGGCCGCGGTCGCGAGCGTGGCGCGGACCACGGTCCGCTCGATCGGACATAGTGGTCCGAAACTGGCGTTTGCGGCAAACTCCGCAAATGTCCGGAAGCGGCGTGATCGCCCTGCTGCACTGCCCTTGTGAAGATCGTCTCTGATCTTCGCTCGTGGTCCACCTTGATCCCGGTGGCCTGGTCAAACGCCGCCGGGCACGGCGTCTGGTATCTCTGAATGTGTGACGACGACGGCCCCCTCCCCCCACTCCCTGTTCAACGATCATCCCTTGCCCGGTACGGTGAGCTCGGCGCGGCGTGCGAGGCACGCGATTTCCGCCGGACAAATCCGAATCGCTTGAACGCGTAACACCAGGGCTGCTGTCTGCGATGACCAACGTGGGGGACGGGCTGGACGCTCTAGTAGGCGCCGCCGTCGACGGCGATCGTCAGTCGATCGAGCGCTTGCTGGCCGAAATCCGTCCTTTGGTGGTGCGGTACTGCCGCGCCAGAGTCGGACGAAACGAGAGGTCGTTCGCTTCGGCGGACGACGTGGCCCAGGAAGTGTGCCTTGCGGTTCTGACCGCACTGCCCACCTACAAGGACCAGGGGCGTCCGTTCTTGGCGTTCGTGTACGGCATCGCCGCACACAAGGTGGCTGATGCGCATCGTGCGTTGGCACGCAACCGCTCCGAACCGGTCGCCGACGTTCCGGACACCCCGGAATCCGAGGCCGGACCGGAGCAGCGAGCCATGCAGGGTGAGCTTTCGGGCAGGATGGCGCAACTGCTTCGCATCCTCCCGGCCAAGCAGCGGGAGATTCTGCTGCTCCGGGTGGTCGTCGGGTTGTCGGCGGAGGAAACCGCCGAAGCGGTCGGTTCTACGCCGGGCGCGGTACGCGTGGCTCAACACCGCGCGTTGGCCCGGCTGCGAAAGACGCTGTCCGCGGAGGAGGTGGTCTGAATGGCTGAGCGGAAGGGGCCCGAGGGGGAGCAGGCGGGACACGACCCTGTCGAGTCCCGTCGGCACGAGGACCGTTCGCGCGGTGCAGACGAGCGGGACCTGACGCCCGCTGAGGGGTCCGCAGACGAGGGAACGGAACTGATCGACAACCATCGGGATTCCGACTCGGCCGAGTCCGAAACCACCGTATCCGAGACCGCGTCCGCCGAGACGGGCGGTGCTGATGTGCTCGATTTCCGGCCGCGCCCGGCCGACGGGAGCGATGAGCTGGTCGACTTCGACGACTTCGGCGAAGAACCGATCGACCTGAGCGCGCTGCAGGCCGACGACGCGTTGCTGGACGTGCTCGGCGGGACCAACCCCGACGTGGCCGCGCAGGCCGACGACGAGCGCCCCAGCCTGGAGGCGCTGCTGGTCGCGTGGCGGCAGGAGATCGACGCCGCGCCGATCGGCGATCTCGTCGACGTGGAGACCGCAGCCTCGGCGATCGCGGCGGGCAACCGCCCGCACCGCAGGCTCAAGCGCCGGCACCTGGTGCCGGTGGCCACCGCCGCCGCGGTCCTGATGATCACGTTCACCGGCGTTGGGGTGGCTGCTCGCGACGCGCAGCCCGGCGACATGCTGTGGGGCGTCGCCCAGGTCCTCTACACCGATCACACCCGAGCGGTCGTGGCCGCGAGCTCGGCTCGCGAGGATTTGAACACGGCGGAGGGTGCGATCGAGCAGGGCAACCGCACCGCTGCCGAGGCCGCGCTGCGCTCCGCACAGGAGCAGATGCGGGGCGTCGACGACGAGCACGGCCTGTCCGACTTGCGCGCCGCGCACGCTTCGTTGACCGCGCGGATGGACCACGAGCACGAGCAAACTTCGCAGCAGCCGACGTCCGAGACGCCGCCGACGCCGAGCATTTCGCCGTCGCCGTCGCAGCCGCTGCCCCCGCCGGTGCCGCCGACGGACAGCTCCTCACAGCCGCCGTCGTCGTCCACGCCGCCGGTGTCGAGCACGTCGCCGAGCGAGACCAGTGGCAGCTCGGAACACCCGTCCAGCGGCTCGGGCTCGGATCTCTTCCCCCAGAAGAGCAGCAGCAATCCGTGACGGAATGACTGCCCAGTACTCCTGAAGCAGAGCAGGGGCTCCCGGTGGGGAGCCCCTCTTCTCGTTCGTATGCGGTGAAAACCTCAGCGGGTTGTTTCGCTTTCCGTCACGCCGTCCGCGTAGCCACGGCAGTACTCCCAGGTGACGTAGTCGCTGGGGTTCGGGTCGAACGCCGGCTCGTGCGGGCGCATCCGGCCGTCGTGCAGCAGCTGCTCCAGGCTGGCGCGCAGCAACTCCCAGTCGTGGTAATGACATTCGCCGCAGTCCCCGCAGTCCACCACGATGCCGCGGAGCCCGCGGGGCTCCAGCAGTGCCTGGTAGACGGCGAGATCGGTCAGATCGGCGAGCAGTTCGGCCCGCTCGTCGTCACCGAGCGGCGGTCCGTCGTCAACGTCGTGATCGCCGAGTGCCATGCTCGGATCTTCCGGGTCACCCGCGAACGGGTCTGGTGGCATCGGATCGTGCGGCACGGCCCGCACGGTACCGGCTGCGTCGACCGCGTGGGGGTGTCGGGGGCGGGTTTGGGTGCCCGCCGTGGCATGGCACACGCCTGGCGCGGACGGGGCAACTAGCCCTGACCTGTGGTCTCTATCATTGAGGGAATCCCCGCCGCCGATGCCACGTTGCACGACGTAATTCGCCGAGGACATCCAAGCCGCATCCGCAGGTTTGTGGACCACCGCGTGAAGGAAGGCACATCCCTCGCCATGACCAGCGAACTCTCCGCACCCGGCCTCCCCTCGAAGTTCGCGACACTGGGTCTGACCTTCGATGACGTCTTGCTGCTGCCCGACGAATCCGACGTGATCCCCAGCGGCGTCGACACGTCCACTCAGCTGTCCCGCAACATCCGGCTGCGGGTGCCGCTGCTGTCGGCCGCGATGGACACGGTCACCGAGGCCCGGATGGCGATCGCCATGGCCCGGCAGGGCGGCGTCGGCATCCTGCAGCGCAACCTGTCGGTCGAGGAGCAAGCCGCCCAGGTCGAGGTGGTCAAGCGCTCCGAGGCCGGCATGGTCACAGACCCCGTCACGTGCTCGCCGGAGGACACCCTCGCCGAGGTGGATGCGCTGTGCGCCCGATTCCGCATCTCCGGTGTCCCGGTGACCGACCCGGACGGCACTCTCGTCGGCATCATCACCAACCGCGACATGCGGTTCGAGGCGGACTACACCCGCCGGGTGCGCGAGGTGATGACCGCCGCGCCGCTGATCACCGCGCAGGTCGGCGTCACCGCGGAGGCCGCGCTCGGACTGCTGCGGCGGAACAAGATCGAGAAACTGCCGATCGTCGATAACGCCGGCAAGCTGCGCGGCCTGATCACCGTCAAGGACTTCGTCAAGACCGAGCAGTACCCCAGCGCCACCAAGGACCCGGACGGCCGGCTGCTGTGCGGCGCCGCGGTCGGCGTCGGCGCGGACTCGCACGAGCGCGCGATGGCGCTGGTAGACGCGGGTGTCGACGTGCTGATCGTGGACACCGCGCACGGGCACTCGCGCGCGGTGCTGGACACCGTCGCGACTCTGAAGAAGGAACTCGGCAACTCCGTCGACGTCATCGGCGGCAACGTGGCGACCCGGGCGGGCGCGCAGGCGCTGGTCGACGCCGGGGCGGACGCGGTGAAGGTCGGCGTCGGGCCGGGTTCGATCTGCACCACTCGCGTCGTCGCCGGGGTCGGCGTGCCGCAGATCAGCGCCATCTACGAGGCGAGCATGGCGTGCCGCCCGGCGGGCGTACCGCTGATCGGCGACGGCGGCATCCAGTACTCCGGTGACATCCCGAAGGCCATCGCGGCAGGTGCGAGCAGCGTCATGCTGGGCAGCCTGCTGGCCGGTACCGCCGAGTCGCCGGGCCAGCTGGTTCTGGTCAACGGCAAGCAGTTCAAGGTTTACCGGGGGATGGGTTCGCTGGGCGCCATGCAGTCACGGGGCCAGGCGAAGTCGTACTCCAAGGACCGGTACTTCCAGGACGACGTGCTGTCCGAGGACAAGCTGGTGCCGGAGGGCATCGAGGGACGGGTGCCGTTCCGCGGGCCGCTGGCGCAGGTCGTGGACCAGCTGATTGGCGGTCTGCGCTCGGGCATGGGCTACACGGGTTCCAACACCATCCCCGAGCTGCAGGATGCGAAGCTGGTGCGGATTACGGCGGCCGGGCTCAAGGAGAGCCACCCGCACGACATCACGATGACCGTCGAGGCGCCGAACTACACCACCCGCTGAGCACCGCCGACCCGGCCTCCGCCTCCCAACGAGGCGGCGGCCGGGTCGTTCTTCGCCGCGGGATGGTGCGGCGAACGGACCGTTTGTCTCGCTAGAGCAGGCGGAGAGGCCGTTCGCTCCACCTCACCGGCGGCCGCGCGAGCTCCCTTTAGGTGCCCCAGTTGTACGTCGCCCGGATGCCGCAGCGAGAATGTTTCGCTGGACAGCGGTGCTGCGAGGAGGGACTGACGTGCGGGATCAGGTTGAGATCGGCATGGGCCGGACGGCCATGCGCGGCTACGACTTGGACGACGTGGAGATCGTGCCGTCCCGGCGGACCCGGTCGTCGAAGGACGTTTCGTTGTCCTGGCAGATCGACGCCTACCGCTTCGACATCCCGCTGGTCACGCACCCGACAGATGCGATCGTCTCGCCGGCCACCGCGGTGCGCATCGGCGAGCTCGGTGGCCTGGGCGTGCTGAACGCCGAGGGTCTGTGGGCGCGGCACGAGAACGTCGAGGAAAAGCTATTCGAGGTGGTCCGCGCCGCCGAGGAAAACAGCGAGCCGGAGGCCGCGATCCGGCTGCTGCAGCAGCTACACGCCGCGCCGATCCGGGCGGACCTGCTGGCCACCGCGCTGAAGCAGATCAAGGACTCCGGTGTCACCGTGGCGGCGCGGGTCAGCCCGCAGCACGCCGAGGAACTGACCCCGGACCTGCTCGCGGCCGGCGTCGAGCTGCTGGTCGTGCAGGGCACGATCATCTCCGCCGAGCACGTGGCCCGGGACGGCGAGCCGCTGAACCTCAAGCGGTTCATCGCCGAGCTCGACGTCCCGGTGATCGCCGGTGGGGTCGGTGACTACCGCACCGCGATGCACCTGATGCGCACCGGCGCGGCCGGAGTGATCGTCGGTTTCGGGCAGTCCCGCGCGGCCACCACCACGCAGGTGCTGGGCATAGGGGTGCCGATGGCGACCGCGATCGCCGATGCCGCCGCGGCCCGCCGCGACTACCTGGACGAGACCGGCGGGCGCTACGTGCACGTGATCGCCGACGGTGCCCTGTCGTACTCGGGGGACATCGCGAAGGCGATCGCCTGTGGTGCCGACGCCGTGATGCTCGGTGAGGCGTTGACTGAGTCGGCCGAGACGCCAGCGCAGGGCTACTACTGGACGTCCGCCGCCGCGCATCCGAGCCTGCCGCGCAGCGAGATCGTCGGCTTCGCCGGTTCCGGGGCGGACCTGGAGCAGCTGCTGTTCGGCCCGAGCAGCGACCCGTACGGCACGCTGAACCTCTTCGGTGGCCTGCGCCGCGCGATGGCCAAGACCGGCTACCGGGACCTCAAGGAGTTCCAGAAGGTCGGCCTGATGCTCCGCGGCTGACCGCGGAGGCCGTTTTAGGCTCATCCTGCGACCCTGGTGGTTAATTCTCGGGTTGGGTGAGGGTGTGTTGGGCAGGCCCGGGATGATGATCTTGCGGCAGTCTTGTGGTGTCTGGCCGCAGGAT
>NZ_JBSFLZ010000099.1:0-27830 GCF_053599315.1 Saccharopolyspora sp. NPDC000995 | reverse complement strand
TCGGACAACGCCTCCCCGATCCCGCTGCCGAACCGCGCCGACCACATGCCCCGCACCGACATCCCCGCGTAATGATCCAGATGCTCCCCCACCACATCCGCGAAGCGCGCCATCGCCGACACCGGATACAACTCCGCGTGCTCGGCCACCGCTTTCCTGGCCGCCGCCTCCAGGATCTTCTCGTCCACCTCATCGCCGAGCCCCCGCACCAGCACCTTCGTCAACGCGTTGCCGACCAGTCCGCCCACCGCCGACAACGGCAGCGACACCAACGCCGAGAACGCCCCCATCCCCGCCGACTGCTCACTGAGCTTCCCGTCCCACTTCTGGGCCGATTTCTCACCCAGCATCTGCACCTGGGCCTGCAGATCCGGCACCACGTTGAACGCCACCCCGCCGGCCGCCGCCATCGCCAACCGCATGAACAACTGACCCCACCACCGCGACAACAACAACCGCATCACCGCCATCCGCGCCGCCAGCCACGCCATCGACGCGCCAGCGGTCGCTCCCGCCCACGCCACCGCCCACGCCATCTCCAACAACAACAATTCCAGACCATAAATCGTCACCAGCTTCAAATACCGCACCTGCCGCGCCAGGTTCCGCACGAACACCGCTAACTCCCGCAACGCCCCCTCCCCCGAGGCCAGCAGCCCCTCGAAGCTATCCAGCCCCTCGGCGAACCGGTCCGCCGCCTTTCCCGAGAACTCCGTCCGCACCTTCGCCACCAACTCCGCCACCAACCCGCCCATCTCCCCGACCCCCGCCGCACCCGACTCCAACGCATCCGCCACCGCGAACAACACACCCTCATCCGCATCCGTCATATCCTCACCGGTCAACACCTGAAAAAGCCGCCTCACCCCCTCCGACACCATGATCGACGAAAACATCACAACCACCCCACCCTCAAACCACCGACCAGGAAGCCTTGAGCCGCCCCGGTGCGTCGCCAGATTCATCTGCTAGACAGACGGGAACCGTGTCTCGTTCGACGAAGCACCCGCCAAAGTTACGTGAGCAGCGGATATTCGCCGAGGCTCGTGGGAAGCATGCCCCGCAGCGGTCGGCGACCCAGGCAGGGACCGAACTGCCGGCTGCCGGGACAGCCGAGACGGTACGCAGATGAGTTCGCCAAAGCGAGATCGACACCCGGGCGCGTGCGGGTGTAGCGTCCGAAGCGTCGTCGCAGCCGCAACGGCTACGCCGGAACAACGTGGAACCAGGGCGTGACAACGCGACACTCAAGGCGACGTCGGCTTTCGCGGCCGAAATCGACCGGCCACATCGCTGACCGCGAAGTTCATTGCAGAACACCACGACCTCCACAAGAGGGCCTGCGCAGAGGTGTCGAGTCGATCCACCCCGCCCGCACAGATGTCACGCGAGTAAAGGTCTCCGGCCCCACCTGGGCGATTCGTCTTGAGCACGCTTGCCAACTCCAGCCAAGACACCTCGTCCGTGGCCTCCGCAACGGTGGGGCCGCCAGCAAAAACCAACGTTGCTGACCAGACATCGCCCCTCACCGCTTCTCGTCATGCGCGCATGCGGTGTAGCGCACACAAACCGGAGCGACGATGCCAGCCAACACGGCATTCCGCCACGAAAGACCGACAAATAAGCCCCTTTAGTCCGGACAATAGAAGAAAAAGGGCACCGCGGACCGATCCGAAGGCCGGAGCCGACCGCCGGGGCCCGCAAGTCGTTTCCGGGTAAAATGTGATCACGCCAGGATTGCCGCAGTAGCCCGTAATGTTTCAGAAATCCTTCAGTGCTGCTGACCTGGGCGTTGTCCGTGGTCGGGCAGGAACCGTCCTTGTGCTCGTACAGAGCGATCTACCTGCTCGCTACACGGACCTTCGCGTGGCTCGCTCTACCATGTCGGTCTACCGCAGCGAACAACGCCGAGATACTCATCCTGCGGCACGAGGCCACAGCGCTACGCAGACAGCTCACCGCACCGAAGCCTGCCTGACCGAATCGGGCGCTGCCGGCCGCGCTCGCCCGGCACCTGCCTCAGCGACTCCGCGGCCACCAAATTGTCTCACCACGCACCGTGCTCGCCTGGCATCGGCGCCTGGTCAAACAGAAGTGGACCCAGCCACCCCCACCAGAACGCCCGCCGGCGTACACGAACTACGCGACTGGGATACAAGGTCAGCGCAGCCACCGTCCGCCGCGCCCTGCCAGCCACCGAGTTCCGTCCCAGACAACGTCGACAGGCAGCGCGCCACGAATGGACCACGTTCCTCAAAGCCCAGGCAAACGGTCTTCTCGCCACGGACTTCTTTCACATCGACACCATCGGGCTGCAGCGGCTCACCCGCGAGCAGGTCGTGACCTACTGTCACCGGCTCGCAGATTCGGTCTCCCTTGCGGCGACGAGTTCTGGGCGGCCTACCCGCGTCACCGTGACCTGTCACCGGCTCGCAGAGTCGGTCTCCCTTGCGGCTTCAAACAATGGGGCCAGTTCCGACCCGGCGGCGACGCTGTCACCGGCTCGCAGAGTCGGTCTCCCTTGCGGCGCCAGGTAGTCCGGTGGCGCGAGAAACCCCCCACCGCTGTCACCGGCTCGCAGAGTCGGTCTCCCTTGCGGCGGTCGCCGACCGGATGCACCAGTTGTTGCGGGACCCTGTCACCGGCTCGCAGAGCTGGTCTCCCTTGCGGTCCGACGGACGCCCGCGAGTACCTCAACCAGGCGTCCCGATACCGTTTCGATCTATAACCGAGCGTATGCGAGTTAGGGAGCACCGGGAACCTTTTGGGGCCTTCCCCCAAGGCGCTGGTAAATCTGGATTCCCTCATGCGTTTTGATGCATACCAAAGAGTTCCTGGTGCTGGCGACCGTGCTCTCCTCCGGCCGACCGGAGGAAGATCGTTCGGCAAAGGCCAGAGCGGCTGGCGGAGCGCTCTGCCGAGGCCTGCCCGGACGCGCCACGACAAGGATTTACCTTCACGACCGCTTCAAGCGACGTTCCATCCAACGGCACCCGTCGACTCGACGACCAGCAACTTCGCCAGCACATTCGCGGCAATCCGCTGAAACCGAGCGGATCCGAGCCGTGCGATCTTGTACGAGCCAGCCCAAGGCACCTACGCACCCGGCATGGACCGGAAACCTGCAACACAGGCGGGACGGTCAGATCGTTTTCCCGTTAGCTTGGTCTGCCTTTCACAGCGCTGCGCCGAACTGGCTCCGGCTCCAACGAACAGACGCTAACCGAACAGAACGTCTCCCAAGCACCCTTATCAAGCTAGCAACTGACACATGACCGCTGACGCCTCTTCAACTCAGTTCAGGTCCGTTATCGAATATTGACCAAATCGCTACACTGCGTCACCGCGAAATCCGACCCCATTTGCACATCTAGTCAAAAACTTGACGCCCACGCTCCTGATTCGCTCCTGGACGGGCTTTTTGATCTTAATTCGCCATCACCACAAGATCCACACCCAGGCACGAAAAAGCCCGCTGACCTGCACTTACGTGCCGGTCAGCGGGCTTCCGCCAACGTCGGGCTGACAGGATTTGAACCTGCGACCCCTTGACCCCCAGTCAAGTGCGCTACCAAGCTGCGCTACAGCCCGTTGTTCGATTTTCACCCCTCGTTGGAGGGTGAAGTTAGCTTACCGCACCTCCGAATGGAGGATCATCGGGGCCCTCCACTTGGCGTTCTTCCTGGCCAGGCCGTGTCCAGGCGTCCACGGCTGCCGTGAGGGACCTCGTCCAGACCGTCAGGATCCGGGTGCCCTCCTCCGGCGTCGCGCCGGTCGGGTCGCCCAGGACGCCGTTGGCCGTTGCCGCTCGTACGCCGTTGGCTCTGAGGGTGCTCATCAGGTTCGGCAGTGACGTGGTGTTGCCTCGTTCCGCTCGGTCGAGGCGCACTGCGCGCGGGCGGATCGCCAGCATCGCCGCAGTCTCGGTGCGGCCCGCGTGGGTGTCGTCCGGGCGGCCCGTTGGTGCCCAGGCGAGCACTCGGCGGCCTTCCGCTCGCAGGGTGCCGATCGTGCTGCGGACCGGTTCGGCGTTGCCTCCGTGGGCTGACACCAGCACCACTCCCGCGAAGGCGTCCGCCGAGCGGACGAGTTCCACGAGCAGCTGCTCGACCGCTTTTTGGCCGATCGACAGCGTGCCCGGGAAGCCCGCGTGCTCTCCGCTGGAGCCGTAGGTCACCGGCGGCGCCACCAGGACGGGCCGCTCCCGGGCCAGCCGGTCGCAGAGTTCCGCCGCGATCTCGGTATCGACCGTGAAGGGCAGGTGCGGGCCGTGTTGTTCGGTCGCACCCACCGGGACCGCTAGGAGGCTTCGTGGCGCCAGTTCTGCGACCTTTGGCCAGGTCAGATCCGCCAGGCGGGCCGTCATCGCGACACCTGGACGCTGCTGCGGCCGCCCTTGTCGGTCAGGAAGGGCAGCAGTGGGGCGAGACTTCTGGATTTGAGGGCGCCGCGTGCGACTCCGCAGCCGTAGGCCAGGTCGTCTGCCATGCGCGCCAGGCACCAGCGGGCTGGCCCCAGCGGCGGTCGTTCGCGGGTCCAGTCCAGCAGGTGCCTGAGCGCCACCAGTCCGAGCACCGCCCGGCCGCGACGGCTGAGGAGCAGCAGCGGGACGGCCACCGGCGCCCAAGCCCTTGCGATGGCGTCGGCGAAGTAGCGTCCGGCACCGAGATTTCCTTGCAGTGCCAAGCGTATCGCCTCGTGTGCGGGGATTCCGGCCTTGCCGAGCTTGCGGGTCAGCAGGGCCGCTGCTGCGGCGACCACGGCAAGGCCGGCGCCTGTTCTGCCCGTGAGGATCAGGGTCCAGGCCACTGCGCTCCAAAGCGATGCCCGTACCGGCGCGACGGCGTCGCCGTGGCGCTTCGCCAGCGGGCCTGCCGAAGTGCCGTAGTCGAATCGTTGGCGCAGCAGGGCCGTCCAGCTCTTTCGCGGCGCGTGTTCGACGACTGACTCCGGCTCGTAGCGGACCAGCTGTCCTCGGGAGATCAACCGCCAGATCAGATCGACGTCTTCGCCGAAGCGCAGTTCCTCGTCGAAGCCCTCCAGTTCGCGCAGCGCCGAGGCGCGGATCACCAGCGCCGCCGTCGGGACGTAGCTGATCCTGCTGCCGGGTTGCACCAGGCCCGGCTCACCGCCCAGGTCGAGCGGGGACCGGGTGCTTTCGAAGTGGGCGAGGGCCGTGTTCCCCGGCGAGCTGCGCACCCTCGGCGCCACAGCGGCCACAGCTGGGTCTTCGAAGTGGCGGAGCACGGGTTCGAGCCAGCCCCGGGTCGGGACCGTGTCGGCGTCCAGGAACGCTACGAGCGGTGTTCGGGCCAGCCGCCACCCGGCATTGCGGGCCGCCGCCGGTCCTCTGGCGCTCTCGTGGCGCACTGACGCTGCCGGAACCGGCTGCCGGGAGCCGTCGTCCACGACGATGGCGGGCGTGTCGATCGACGCGAGCAGGCTGGTCAGATCGCCGTCCCGCACCGGAATCACCGCGGTCACGTCGCTGGGCCCGTGGTGGGTCTCGTCGTAGCGGGGGTGCATCATTGCGGCCCGGACGAGCCGTTGCGCCAGGCCAGCGGCGCTGTCGATCACCGGCTCGCCATCGATCCAGGAGCCAACGACGTCCGCTCCTGTGGGGTTGAGCCGCAGCACGCAGAACGGCGATCCGCCCACCAGTGTTCGCCCGTCGTCCCAGCGGCGGAGGCTGGGATCGGGCACCAGGCGGAGTGTCATGCCGTGAATCCCCCGTCGGCGTGAACCACTGTTCCCGTGATGGCCGAGGCCTGTTCGCTGCACAGCCAGCACACCGCGGCCGCCACTTCGTCGGGTTCCAGCAGGCGCTCGACCAGTTGGTGCTGGCTGAACTCTTCGACGTCCGGCAGGTCGTAGTATGCGGCGGTGGCGGTGAGCATGTCCGTCCGCGTCGAGCCGGGCGATACCGCGGTGGCCGTGATGCCGGTGCCGCGGAGGTCGGTGGCGAGGCCGCGGATCAGGCCGACCACCGCGTGCTTGGCCGCGTTGTACCCGGCGAGGTGGTAGAGGCCGCGGTGGGCCGCCGACGACGCCAGGGCGACGAACCGGCCGGTGCGGGGTTGCGGTCGTTGCAGCAGCATCGGGACAGCGGCGCGGGCCAGGTTCGCCACTCCCCTGACACCGATGTCGAACAAGGCGTCCCACTCGTCGTTGGACGTCTCCCACAGCGGCTGCCCGCCTGCCATGACCGCAGCGGCGGCGACCGCAGCGTCGAGGCCACCGAACTCGGTCTCCGCCACCGCGACTGCCTGCCTGATCGCGGCTTCGTCGCGGACATCGGCGACGATGTCGCGGACCGACTCCGGCCACTTCTTCGCCAGTGCCGCCAGCTGGTCCCTGGTGCCCAGCGGATAGGTGACGCCCTGGATGTCCGCGCAGATGTCGACCGCGACCACGCGCCAGCCGTCCGCGGCGAGGCGCTCCACGACCGCCGCGCCGATTCCGCGCGCCGCACCCGTCACGATCGCGACCCTGCTCACTTGGCCACCACCTTCCCTTCTGTCTCGCAGCTCGTACCGGTGAGGTAGCCGTGGCGTCGCAGGTAGGCCAGGAGCTCGTCGGCCGCTTCGGCGGCCGACAGCGGCCCGAGGACGGTCGTTGGTGTGCGGTCCTGCAGCGCTCCGGTCAGTTCGAGCATACGATCACGCGCGGTCGTTCCGGCCGGGGCGGGGAGCTCCCGCGGGCGTGGGCGGAAAGCACGGGCAGCGACCACGTGGGGTGGCCGTTTGGGCTCGCCGGGGATCGTTTCGATAGCCGCCTTCTGCGCCGAAAGCACCGCTGGCAGGCTCGCGCGACGCAGGCGCACTCCGGCGGCTTCGACGGACACGACCGCGGGCTTGGGCAGCCGCAGCACCTCCCGGCTGCCGCCGTCGAGCCTGCGGTGCGCGAGCAGCGACCCGCCGTCGCATTCGAACCTCACGACGCCGAGCGCCTGCGCTGCGCGGAGCCGGGCCGCGAGAAATGCGGGGGTCACTCCGGTTCCGCCATCGGCCGATCTGTCCCCGCACAGCACGAGATCCGGTTCGCGGAGCGCGGATGCGATCGCTTTGGCCGTGTCGGCACCGTTGCACACCAGCGCGCCGGGTTCCAGCTGGTCGTCCCGCTCGACGCGGATTGCCTCGTGCGCGCCGGCCGCCAGTGCGGTGCGAAGGATTTCCTCGGCCGCCACCGGTCCGGCGGTCACCGCCGTCACCCTGCCGTCGAGGTCCTCGGCGAGCCGGAGGCCGTGTTCCAGCGCTGCCAGTTCGGCGGCGTTGCCGCCCCGGTCCCGGTCTTCCGCGTCGAGGGCGCCGGTGAGCGGGTCCACCCGGGCCCGCCGCCAGGACCAGCTCAGCGCCACGACGATCTGCGGTCCCACGTCAGCCCCTCCGGAATACGACGCCGTGTCCGCCATCCGGGTAGGTCCAGGTGATGGCGCCGGCCTTGTTGCAGATCTGGTAGCAGGTGCCGCATTCGAAGCACTGCTCGTAGTTGAACAGGATCCCGCCGTCACCGGTGAGCACGAACAGCTTCGCCGGGCAGGCGTTGACGCATTCCTTCGTGGTGCAGGCCCGGCAGATCTCGGCGTCCACGGTGATGTGCGGGCGGTCGCCTACCTGGAAGTCGATGGTGCCCATCCGGTCATCGAACGACACTTCGGGGTACTGGCGCATGTTCACTGCTTCCTACTTATTGATCAGAGTTGATCGCCAGTTGGATGCTTCGCTGTCCGCTCGCAGGCTGGAATCCTGGTCACGGATCTTGCGATCGGAAAGGCCCATGTTGATCAAACCGTAGCGCTGCCGCACCTCGCCGCGGGCGCGCTCCAACCGGAGAGCCAGCTCCGCCATCTGCGCGTACTTGCCAGCGTTGCGTTTCTGCGAGTACGCGACCCTGATGACCTTCACCAGACCATCCGGCCGCAACCGGCGGTCTTGCGTCCCGTTTCGGCGAAACTCGGCTGCACAACCTTCCACCCGTCGGCATCGGTGAAGTACCAACGTCCGGCAGGACCAGACCAAACGGTGGCGCATCCTTTTTGATCCTGCCGGTGCGCAGTGCCAGCCGAGCGACCTGCCGTCCGCGCGAATCCGCCGGTGGGATACGTCCCAACCATCGTTGCCGACCATAGTCGACAGCCAACAAGAAACATGCACCAGGTCGCCTCTCATTCAGCCGAAGACCCGGAAGCCGGCCCAGGCGTCGGCGGCGAGTTGCCGCAGCCGGACACCGTGCCGGGCGGCGGTTTTTCGGAACAGCTTGCCGAGCCCGGGTTTTGGTTTCGGGTTGCGGACCGTGAAGACCTCCTGGGCGAAGTCGCACAGCAGCCGCGGGTATTGCCGTTGGACCCGGTCGGAGAGGACCAGGTTCGGGGCGCCCTGCAGGTTTTTGTGGTCGGTCAGCACGAAGTTGTCCTCCAGCCGCTTGCGGTAGCCAGCCAGCCGGGTGGGGTCGCCCGCGGCGATGGCTTCAGCGGCGGTGCGGCCTGCGGCCAGGCCGGAGCCGATCGCGAAGTTGACGCCCTCCAGCCAGATTCCCGCCGCCAGGCACATCGCGGCCGCGTCCCCGGCGACCAGCAGGCCGTCCGCGGTGAGCGGCGGCATGCTGCGGTAGCCGCCCTCCGGGATCAGGTGTGCGGAGTACTCCTTCAGCTCCGCGCCGCGCAAGTAGGGTGCGATCGCCGGGTGGGCTTTGAGGTCCGCGAGGACTTCCTCGGGGCGTCGGCCGGATTTGGCCAGCCCGGTGAGCGACAGCACCACGCCAACGCTGATGGTTTCGCGGTTGGTGTAGAGGAAGCCGCCGCCGGGGATTTCTCCGGTGCAGCCGACGATTTCGAAGTCCGCGCCGTCGTCTCCGTTTAGCCCGAAGCGTTCTTCAATCGTTGTTCTCGGTAGGGAAAGGGTTTCCTTCACCCCGAGGGTTTGGTGTTCGGGGTCCGTTTGCGGGAGCAGCCCGGCTTGCTTGGCCAGGAACGAGTTGACGCCGTCGCAGGCGACGACGAGTTGCGCCCGGATGTCGCCGTCGGGGCGGTCGGTGCGGACGCCGACCACGCGTCCGGAGGCGTCGCGCAGCAGCTCGGTGGCGACGGTGGAGGTCACCAGCTGCGCACCGGCGTCCACTGCTTTGCCTGCCAGCCATGCGTCGAAATCCGCGCGGTAGGTCGTCATGCCGTTGTACGGGGCGCTCCCCCATTCCTGCGTGCGGAGGTCGACGGTGAGGGCTTGGGCGGGGGTCATCATCATGGTGCTGCGACGAGTGACCCACCGCTGGACCGGCACGTCTTCCCACCAGCCGGGCAGGACTTCGTCGAGCACCCGGCCGTAGACGACACCGCCGTAGACGTTCTTCTCGCCGGGGAAGGGGCCGCGTTCCAGGAGGATCACGCTGTGCCCCGCCCGGGCCAGCTCCAACGCCGCGGCCGAACCGGCCGGGCCCGCCCCGACCACCACGGCGTCCGCACTGGACTGTTCAGCCATCGGCGGCTCCGTTCAGTCGGCGCGCCAGTTCGCGCAGGACTTCGGGCGCGTCGGCGACGATGCCCAGGTCGGCCATCGCGGTCATCGGGCACGACGGGTCGGTGTTCACGCTGACCACGTGCGCCGGCCGGCCCAGGCCGCCGACGTGCTGCGTCGCTCCGGAGACGCCGAAGGCGACGTAGAGGTCGGGGGCGACGACGACGCCGGTGGTGCCGATCTGGCGATCGTGCCCGGCCCAGCCCGCGTCGGTGATCACCCGGGTCGCGCCGGTGGAGGCTCCTAGCGCGGCGGCCACCTCGGTCAGGGTGCGCATCACCGCCGTGCCGTCCTCGCCCGGCCGCAGCAGCCCGGCTCCGCCGCCGAGGATCCGCTTGGCTTCGGCAAGTTCGACGGTTTCGGGATCCGGTTGGAGGATTTCGACGACCTCGGCGTCGAGCACGTCCGGAAGGGTGACGGCCAGCTCGACTGGTTCCGGGGCCGCCACCGGCCGCGGCGTGCCGCGCACGCCCGGGATGAGGGTGACCACGGCCGGTTCGTCGAGGGCGACCCGGACTTCCAGCGAATCGTCCAGCCTGGACAGATCGATGTGCTTCGGGGCGCACCGGGTCGCGCCGGCGAACAGCGGTCGTTCGCTCTGGAAGGCAAGGCGGGCGGCGATGTCGCGGCCGTCCGGCGAGGCCGGTAGCACCACGACGTCGACCGCTTCGAGCAGCGGCGCCAGCGCTGCGGCCAGCGCGCCGGGCGCGATCCTCGGCACCTCGGCGGTCCAAATGCGCTGCGCAGCCGTGAAAGCGCTAGCCGCCTCCGGTGTTCCGGTTCCGGCCACGAGGACCGCGCCGTCGCATTCAGCCGCCGTTTCGTCGGCACCGTCAGGCAGAGTTGCGTCGCGGACGATCACGACCGCGAGCATCTCCGGCAGTCCGTTCACAGGCCCACCGCCACTCGATGTCCTTCGATGACTGCGGCGTGCGCGCGGCGCGGCGTGATGCAGTCGCCGGCCCTGTGCACCGGGAAAGGGGCTTCTTTCAACTCGTGCCACAGGGCGTCGTCCGGGGTTTGGTGCGCCGCGCACACGACCCAGTCGAAGCGGGCCTCGGTCATCTTCTCTGTGGTGTGCTTGAGGATTTGCAGCACGACGCCGTCCGATTCGGCCGATGCCGACATCACGACCTCGTCGGTGCGCTGCTCGATGCCTTTCGCATGTGCGCGGACGTTGAAGGTCTCCATGTCCAGGGTCACGCCGAGGTCTTGGCAGACCACCATGCCCGGCGTGGAGATCTGGACCCGGCACCCGCGGTCGGCCAGCAGCTCGGCGACCGAGGCCGCCTGGTGGAACCCCAGGTCGTCGACGAGCAGCACGTCGCCCGCCGGGGTTGCGCGACCTTCCAGGACATCGCGGACGTCGACGATCCGGTCGAGGCCGCCGGCCCAGTGCACCGGCTGCGGCCGGGCCCCGGTCGCGAGCACGACCACGTCCGGGTGCTCGTCGCGAAGCATCTCCGCCGTCGCCGCGACACCGGTCTTGACGTCCACGCCAAAGCGCTCGCATTCCGCGCGCAGGTTCCGTACCACGTCGAGGAATTCGGCGCGGCTAGGGACCGTCGCTGCGACGGCGACCTGCCCGCCGGTCGCCTGTTCCCGTTCGAACAGCGTCACGTGGTGGCCCCGCTCGGCCGCGGTCGACGCGGCTTGCAGGCCCGCCGGTCCGCCCCCGACGACGAGCACCCGCTTGCGCGCCCGGGGTATCGGCAACGCCACGGATTCCTTGCCGGTCCGCGGGTTCTCGATGCAGCCGAGCCAGCGGTTCAGGCCCATCCGCCCGACGCATTCCTGGTTGCAGGACAAGCACGTCCGGATGTCGCTGGCGTTACCGGAGCGGGCCTTGGCCGCGAAGTCCGGGTCCGCGATCTGACCGCGCACGACACCGATCAGGTCGCAGTGGCCCTCTTCGAGCGCGCGCTCGGCCTGCAGCGGGTCCTTGATCCGCCCCACGCCCACCACGGGCAGCCGCACGGCGCGGCGGACGGCGTTGGAGATGAACAGCGCGTAGCCCGGCGGGATCGCCATCGATGCCTCGATCATGTAGAGCGTCGAAGTGGCCACGCCGATGGAGGTGTTGATGTAGTCGACCTTACCGGTGGCCTCCACCATGCGCGCGACCTCGACCGCCTCGTCGATGGTGATCCCGCCCTCGATCAGCTCGTCGCCGCACAGCCGCACGCCCAACGCCCGGTCGGGACCGAGCGCCTCGCGCACCGCGTCGATGATCTCCAGCAGGAGTCGTGCGCGGTTGACCAGCGTTGCGCCGTAGGCGTCGGTGCGCTCGTTCGTCGCCGGGGAGAGGAAACCGCGCACGATCGACGAGTGCGAGCACTGCAGCTCGACGCCGTCGAATCCGCCCTCCGCGCAGTGCCCGGCAACGGTGCCGTACCCGGCCACGACCTCGGCGATCTCGCGGGCGTCGATCGCCTTGGGCACCTCGCGGAACATCGGATCCGGCACGGCGGACGGGGCCCACACCGGCAGCCTGGAGTACATCGAGGACGCCTGGCCGCCGTTGTGGTTGAGCTGGGCGAAGATCGGGACGCCGTGGGCGTGTACCGCTTCGGTGATCCGGCGGTAGCCGGGCACTGCCGACCGGTGGAAGCCGTGGATCAGCTTCTCGTACGGCCAATCCGTCGGGTGCGTCGAATGTTCCTCGGTAATCACCAGACCGGCGCCACCGGCGGCGCGCGCCGCGTAGTAGGCGGCGTGCTGCTCGCTGGGCAAGCCGTCTTCGGCGTAGTTCGTCAGGTGCGCCGAGAACACGATGCGGTTGCGCACGGTCACCGGGCCGATCCGCAGCGGCGAGAACAGGTAGCGGCTCATCTCGGCCCGCCCCCGGTCAGCGCGGCGATGTCGCGCGCGGCACGGCGTCCTTCCAGGATCGCCTCGTGGATGGTCCTGGGCGCCACGCAGTCTCCGGCCCGCGGCCACTTCGCCAGCTTCGGGTTCGGCCGCCGATGTCCACAGTGGATCATTGTCGCGCACGGCAGGGTTCTGCGCTCGGCGGTGAAGGTGTCCTCCAGGACCACATGATCGGGATGGACTTCCCGCAGCAGCGAGCGCTTCTCCAGCCGGACCCCAGCGCGTTGCAACCGCCCGTTGGCATCGGCCAGATCGCCGGTCAGGGCCAGTTGCGTGCCCACGACCTGGTCCTGCGTGACGATCGCCGTCTCCCACCCCTGCCCGGCCAGCAGCTCGGCGGCTCCTACCCCGACCGCGTCCCCGACCGGATCGAACACGACCACCGGACCAGCCGCCGGGGGACAGCCTCCGAGCAGGGCCACGACGTCGACGACCGTGCCGCCGAGGACTTCGTACGCGCGGGGTCCGGGGACCGATCCGCTGGCGACAAGCACTTCCCGGTCGGTGTCCAGGTCGGCTTCGGTGATCTCGGTGCCGAGCGTGACGCGCACGCCGAGCCGGCGCACCTCCGCCACCAGCCAGTCCACGATCGCGCGCAGCCGACCGCGCCCGCCGACCTCCGCCGCCAGCGACGCCGTGCCGCCGAGCCGATCGGAGCGCTCGACGATCTCGACGGCATGCCCGCCCTCGGCCAGCACCCTCGCTGCTTCCAACCCGGCAGGCCCGCCGCCGACGACCAGCACGTTCCGCGGCGGCCCGGCCACGCTCCCGTTTTCGCCCTCGTGCCCGCTGAAGGGCTCGCCGATGCACGAGACCATGGGGTTGCGGTTGTCCCGGACGCGGCACTTCTGGTTGCACAACACGCAGGGACGGACCCGGTCCGCGTGCCCGGCGCGGACCAGCTCGACCAGCCGCGGGTCGGCGATCTGCGCCCGGGTCATCTCGACCAGATCCGCGACACCACCGTCCAGCGCTTGCTGCGCCTGCTCGTGCTCGACGACGCTGCCCTGCAGCACCACCAACGCCCGTCCGCCCACGGCCTCGCGGATCTGGCGGCACAGGTCGATGTTGAAGCCCGGCTCGGTGTGCAGATCGGGCCGCGTCGCCGAGGTTCCCATCGCGGATCCGCGCACCACCACGAGGTAGTCGATCCAGTCCAACACGGCCTCGACAATCCTGGCGGCCTGCTCCGGGGTGATTCCCGCCCAGGGCGCGAGTTCGTCACAAGACAGCCTCAACCCCACCACGCGGTCACCGACCGCGCGGCGAACGGCAGTCAGCACATCGCTCAACAGCCGTGTTTTGTCCTCACCGTAGGCATCGCCGCGCTGGTTGGTCAGCCCGGACAGGAACTGGCGGAGCAGCGAGAACTGGCCCGCCTCGATCTCGACGCCGTCCAACCCGGCCTGCACGGCCGATTCCGCCGCGGCGGCGAAACCCGCGACGAGCTCGTCGATCTGGCCCTGCTCCATCTCCATCGGCATCTCGCGGCTGGCCACGTCCGGCACCCGCGACGGCGCCCACAGCGCGCTCTGCGAGAACGCCGAAGCTCCCTGCGAGCCGGAGTGCCCGAGGCCGGCGAGCACCACCGCGCCGTGCGGCCGGCAGGCCTCGGCGACAGCGGCCCAACCCTGGCCGCACTCCGCGGCGAGCGGTGCGCGCTCGTAGGGCCAGTCGGAGGCGTGCACGCTGGCGGTCTCGGTGACGATCACGCCTGCACCGCCGGCCGCCCGCGCCGCGTAGTAGGCCACGTGCCGGTCGGAAATGCCGCGGCCACGGCCCAGGTTCGTCTCGTGCGGCCCGAACAGCACCCGCGACGGCGCCGGCACCGCGCCCAGCCGGACACCGTCGGTCAGGCTCACGACTGGCTCGCCAGCGGGCTGGAGTCGCACGGCTTGGTCGGCACCGATGGCATGCCCAGCCCGACCCGCCGCCGCGACGACCGGGAATGGTCCTGCGACGCCTTCGGCAACCCCGAACGGTCCACAACGGACAGTGCGGTCCGTCCGTGCCCCTTCACGCACTCCGGATCGGGGCCGTCCAGCGGCAAGCCGGTGAAGAACTTGGCCGCCATGCAGCCGCCCTGGCACGCGTCGAACTCCGAGCACGACTGGCACGCACCGCCGGACTGCGGCTGCCGCAGCTCGGTGAACAGCTCAGATTCCCGCCACACCCGGGCGAATCCGCCGACATCTCGCACGTTTCCGGCCTTGAATGCGTCGTGGATCGCGAACGGGCACGCGTACACATCACCCACCGGGTCGATCAGGCACACCACCCGACCGGCACCGCACAGGTTCAACCCCGGCAGCGGAGTCGACCCCAGGGCGTTCAAGTGGAAGAACGAGTCCCCGGTGAGCACGTGGTCGCCATGCTCGACCAACCACGCGTAGATCTCGCGCTGCTGCGCGTCAGTCGGATGCAGCTCGTCCCACACGTCCGCGCCGCGCCCCGACGGGCGCAACCGGGTGATCCGCAGCTGCGCGCCGAACCGATCCGCGGTGGCCTTGAAATCGTTCAGTTGCGACACGTTCTTCCGGGTCATGACCACCGAGATCTTGAAGTCCCGCATGCCCGCCGCCGACAGGTTCTCCAGCGCGCGCATCGCCATGTCGAACGACCCTGGACCGCGCACGGCGTCGTTCACTTCGCGCGTCGCGCCGTCCAGGGATATTTGCACGTCCACGTAATCGGTGGCCGCGAGCTGCCGGGCGCGCTCGGCATCGATGCGCAGCCCATTGGTGGAGAACTTCACGCCCACCTGGTGCTCGATGGCATAGTCCAGCAGTTCCCAGAAGTCCGGGCGCACCGTCGGCTCACCGCCGCCGACGTTGACGTAGAAGACCTGCATCCGCTGCAACTCGTCGATCACGGCCTTCATCTCGGCCGTGCTCAGCTCGCGCGGATCCCGTCGCCCGGACGATGAAAGGCAGTGCGCACAAGCCAGGTTGCAGGCGTAGGTCCACTCCCAGGTCAAGCAGATCGGGGCGGCCAGCCCGCCCTTGAACTGCTCCACCAGCGACGGCACGGGCGCCGGTTGCACAGCAGTCATCTTCGACTCCACTGGTTCGGACGGCTCGGGTCAGGTGCGGACTCGCAATTTCGCGCGGAATCGATGCTTCCGAGGCAGGGGCGGTGGCGGTTTCGCGGGAAATCGCCACCGATCATCGGGGCCGGATCATGTCCGTGGCCGCCAGCGAGGACAGCGCCCGCCGGAACTGCGCTCGGCGCTGCGCCGGGACTTCCAGCAGGGCGTCCTCGACGCTGGCGTGCTCGACGAGCCCGCGCACCAGGTCCACCAGCTCGGGAACCTTCAGCAACGACAGCTTGCGGTTGCCGAAGTGGTACGCGAGCGCCCCGAAAGGCTCGGGGCGCAACGCGACCTGCGGGTTCAGCCGGTAACCGCGACTCGAATCGAATTCCGCTGCACGGGCCACCGCTAGTAGACCCCGCACATCCCGTCGATCGAGACCTCTTCGACCAGCAGGTCCTCTTCGACCGCCGGTTCCGCGGCGGCAGTGCCCATTTCGTGCTGTTCGTCAGCCATGCGATGCTCCTCGTCGAGAGGGCCGAACCGGGTCGGCCGACCTGGCCACTTCGGCTACCATATTTGCACCGAGTGCATTTTGGAAGACCTGGAGATGCATCCTTTGGGGCACAACGCCATTGGCACAGACCAGCACCCCGGTGGTCGACGGAAGGTGACCACCGCCGCCGAACTGGAGCAGGTCGCCTTCGAGCTCTTCGACGAACAGGGCTTCGAGAACACCACCGTCGCCGACATCGCCCGCGCGGCGGGCATCGCGCGGCGGACGTTCTTCCACTACTTCGCGTCGAAGAACGACGTGCCCTGGGGCGACTTCGACGGTGAACTGGACCGGATGCGCGCGGACTTCCGTGCTGCGCCGCCGGAAACCCCGCTGATGGACGCGATCCGCCACTGCCTGGTCGAGTTCAACCGGGTCACCCCGGAGCAGGTTCCGGCGCACCGCCGCCGGATGCGGCTCATCCTCGGGGTGCCCGCCTTGCAGGCCCACTCGACGCTGCGGTTCCAGGCGTGGCGGCAGGTCATCGCCGAATTCGTCGGCGAACGCCTCGGCCAGCCCGAGAACGCCCTCACGCCGCAGGCCATCGCCTACGCCACGCTCGGCGTCGCCATCGCCGCCTACGAACAGTGGCTCGGCAGAACCGATTCCGAACTCACCGAACTGCTCGACACCGCGATGCGCGAACTGGCCGCAGCATTCGGGCGGCCGGACGCCCAGTGACCTCCGGCCGCCCGCAGCCGGGGATGAACGCCAGCACGACGCGGTCGACCTCCTTGAAACCGGAGACGTCGAGGTCAAATCGCACTCCTCGTCGAGTGGCGTTCAAGGTCGCGTATGGCTTCCCGAGCATGGAAATCCCGGGACGCGGTCACGGGGCGATCCCGGAGCCTGCCGGCCCTCGAACTCGTTGCGACGCAGCGGATTTTCAGCGCGCGGCGTTGCGGACTACCAGGACCGGGCAGGGCGAGTGGTGGATCAGCTTGTGGCTGGTCGAGCCCAGGTGGGCACCGGCAACGCCGCCGCGGCCGCGCGCGCCCACCACGACGAGCTGCGCAGCCGCCGCGCGGGCGAGCAGCTCCGCGGTCGGTGATCCGCGGCCGACGAACCGCAGCACCTCGACGTCGGGGAACCGCTCGCCCCAGCCCGCCAGGACCTCGCCGACGTACCGCTGCTCGTTCTCGCTGACCTCCTGCTCCGACAGCCGGGTGCGCAGCCACTTGAGATCGATCCCGACCACTTCCCAGGTGTGCACGACGTGCAGCGGCACGGCCCGGGAGGCGGCCACCGCGAAGGCGTGCTCCAGCACGGGCTCTGCCGACGCGGCGTCGTCCATCCCGGCCACGACCGGACCGGTTACCGGGAAGCGCAGCGGCTCACCGACATCCGGCACGACCACCACCGCGCAGCGCGCATGCGCGGCCACCTTCACCGCGACGGCACCGGCGAGCAGGCCGGTGAAGCCGCCGAAACCGCGATCACCCACCACCAGGAGCTCGGTGCGCGCGGACTCCGCGATCAGCACCTTCTCCGCCGTGCCTGGCACGGAGGCGGCTGTGACGGACACCTCCGGCGCCTGCTCGCGCGCACTCTCGGCGGCGGCGTCCAGCCAGTGCGCGACCTCGCCGCGGACGAGCGCCGGGTCCGCTTCGCCGAGCACACGTTGGGCGGTCGCGTCCGCGTAGACGATCCGGAGATCGACCCCGCGCCGCGCCGCCTCCCACGCCGCCCAGCGGGCCGCGTTCCGCGCAACCGCCGAACCATCGACGCCCACGATCACTGGGCTACCGTTCATGCCCGCCTCCCCGGTGCTGTCGGGATCACGGCACCAGGGTGGTCCAGTCCGCCCCGACTCGCTCGCCGGAACTCAAGCGGCCCGCCAGCGAGCGGTCGTCGCAGCCCACCTGGTACGGGCTTCGGCCCGCGCCGCGTGGTCGAACATGGTCGAACACGGCGTCGCCAATCGTCCACAACGGACTTTCCTACGATGTCAGACCAGCGGGCGGCCGGCCCTGATGCGGCGGCGCGAGTCCCAGAGGATGAGGTTGAACGGGAACCGGCGCAACACCGGCGGCAGACGTCGCACGACCGCCGCAAGCGCCGATGTCAGCGCGTCGAACCGGCGCTGGTCCCGATCGGTCCACGACAGCCGCATCTCCTCCCGGAAGCGCGCCGGGAGGAATCCGGTGGTGACGAACCTGTTGAAGCGGCCGAAGACCAGCGTCACCGGGCGCGGCAACCAGGCCAAGGCCATCACGTCGTAGAGGTACCCGCGCACGGTGTCATCGATCGAGATCCGGTCCAGCGACTCGGTCCAGTACTGCTCGAAGGCGCCCCGATCCGGCGGCCACGCCTCGGGTGGGACCTGCAGGGTCGTGCCCAGCATCGCGCCTTCGCGGTAGAAGGCCTCGACGGTCGCGGCATCCGGCTCGCCGGAGAAGATCCGGTAATTGTCCTCGAAACCCTTGTACAGGCAGGCAGCGACCCACAGCTGCAAGTCGGCGTCGAAGGCGTTGTAGGCGACCGGGCTCGAATCCGTCGAGCGAACCTGCGCATGGGCGCGGCTCACCCCGCGCCGGAACAGCTCCTTCTCCCGCTCGGTCCCCATCGTCGCGACCACCAGGTAGGCCAGGGTCGTGCGGGTCCGCTTCACCGGGTGCCTGAACAGCTGGCCGCTGTCGACCCGGCTCTCTACGACCCCATAGCCCACCTCGGGCCGGGCGAGCTGCATGATCACGTTCGCGTTGCCGGCCAGCAGGCCCGCGCCGACCACCGCATCGTCGATCCGCCTGGACTTCGCCGCCGAAACCGCCACAGTCCGTCACCCTCCGCGCCGA
This sequence comes from Saccharopolyspora sp. NPDC000995, assembly GCF_053599315.1. Classification (NCBI taxonomy): domain Bacteria; kingdom Bacillati; phylum Actinomycetota; class Actinomycetes; order Pseudonocardiales; family Pseudonocardiaceae; genus Saccharopolyspora; species Saccharopolyspora sp. NPDC000995. The sequence goes on along the minus strand of NZ_JBSFLZ010000099.1, from coordinate 9,068 downwards.
GGCCACTTCTGCACACGGGCGTTTCCAGATAGGAAAACAGTGGTGTCACCGATCTGTCAAGATGGGCGGATGAGCACATCTCCACTGCGGGTCTACGGCGGAGTGCAGGGCGATGAGCGCAAGGCCGAACGCCGCGCGCAGCTCACCGAGGCCGGGCTCGACCTGCTGGGCGCGCCGAGCGACAGCCCAACACTGACGGTGCGCGGCGCTTGCCAGCATGCGGGCCTGGCGACGCGCTACTTCTACGAGAGCTTCGCCGACCGCGACGCGCTAGCCGCCGCGGTCTACGACCACGTCGTGGACGACCTCGCCGCCACAACGCTGGACGCGGTCACCTCGGCAGCACCGGGTGAGCGGGCAAAGGTCCGGGCCGGGCTGGAGAACATCGTCCGCACGATCGCGCGGGACCCGCGGCGCGGCCGGCTGCTGTTCTCGATCTCGCTGGCCAGCCCCCTGCTGGCGCAGCGCCGGCTGGATTCCTCCAGACTGTTCGCCGCGCTGCTGGGCGGGCAAGCGCAGGGCTTCTACGGCATCACTGACAGCCCACACCTGGAACTCACAACGCATTTCATCGTGGGCGGCCTGGCGCAAACGCTGACGGCATGGCTGGACGGCACCCTCGAGCTCGACGAGGCAAGGCTCATCGATCACTGCACGGAGATCTTCCTGGCCATCGCCGCAGGATTCAACACCTGACACCGTTTCCAGCGGCCGCCCCGACGGGAGCACCCCAGCTCCACCTCGCCAACTGGGGTGAAGCGAACGGACAGTGCGCGCCACCTAGCGAGACGAACAGGCCGTTCGCTTCAGCTTGCCGCGCGGGCGATCTCGGCGCGAACGCCGAGCAGGCGGACCGGGCGGTCAAGCGGGAACCGGCCGAGGGCGGCCTGGGCGGCGCGCTCGATGGCATCGGCTTCGCGGGTGTGAGCCGGGAGCGACACTCCGTGGGTGTGGGTGGCGAAGCGAGAATCGCGCACCTTCACCACGACCCGGCGAGCCAGGGCGTCCTCGGCGGCCAGGTCTTCGGCGACGGCGCGCGACAGGCGGGTGATCTCCGAGCGCATCTCGGCTTCGTCGCGGAGATCCTTCTGGAAGGTGACCTCACGGCCGTGCGAGCGCGCCTGGTAGGGCTCGTCGGTGACCGGCGTCGAGTCGTAGCCGTGCGCGAGCGCGACGAGCCAGGGCCCGATGTTGGGGCCGAATTCGCCCGCGAGGTCGGCCATCGCGGTCCGCGCCAGGTCGCCGACGGTGGCGATGCCGCGCGCCGCGAGCTTCTTCGCCGTCTTCGCCCCGACACCCCACAACGCCTCCGTCGGCCGCGACGCCATCACCTCGACCCAGTTGGACACGTCCAGCCGGAACACCCCGGCGGGTTTGGCCAACCCGGAGGCCAGTTTGGCGCGGAGCTTGTTGTCGCCGATGCCCACCGAGCACGCCAGGGCGGTTCGTTCCCGCACGTACTGCTGCACCGATCGCGCGGTGAACTCGGCGTCCTCGGTGTCGACCAGCATGAACGCCTCGTCCCACCCCGCGACCTCCAGGATGCCGCCGACCTCCCGCAGCGCCGCCATCACGTCGGCGGACGCAGCGAGGTAGGTCTCGCGGTCGGCGGGCAGGAACACCGCCTCCGGGCATCGGGCTGCCGCAGTGCGCAGCGGTGTCCCGGAGCGGACCCCGAACTTCCGGGCCTCATAGGACGCCCCGGCCACCACGCCGCGCTCCTTCGGGTCGCCGGACCCGCCGACGAGCACCGGTCGTCCCCTCAGCTCGGGATGTCGCAGCAACTCGACCGCGACGATGAACTGATCGAGATCCACGTGCAGCACGACCCGTTCCACGCTGTCAGCATCGACGGATTTCACGAATTCCGCCAGAGCGGCTCGCCGGCAGACCCGAACCACGTGCCAGGTACAACCATCCACTTCGGACACCGTGCTGCGGTACCGGCCGGGTGCGCGACACTGGTGGGGTGAGCAAACGAAGCGCCGGCATCCTGCTGTTCAAGGTCGAGGACGGATCACCGCAGGTCCTCGTCGTGCACCCGGGCGGTCCGTTCTGGCAGAAGAAGGACGCCGGGGCCTGGTCCATCCCCAAGGGCGAGCACGAGCCGGACGAGGACGCGATGGCCGCGGCCACCCGCGAGTTCGCCGAGGAGACCGGCATGCGGTTGACCGGCCGTGAGCTCTCGCCGCTCGGCGAGGTGAAGCAGCGCAACGGCAAACTGGTGACGGCCTGGGCCGTCGAGGGCGACTTCGAGGCGAACGCCCTGCGCAGCAACGAGTTCGAGATGGAGTGGCCGCCGAAGTCGGGCCGCCGCCAGAGCTTCCCGGAGGTCGACCGCGCCCTGTGGTGCGAGCCGGGAACCGCCCGCGAAAAGCTCAACCCTGCCCAAGCCGAGTTCGTCGACCGACTGCTCGACCTGCTGCGCGCCTCCGGCCGCCTGCCGTGAGAACTGCGTTGCCGACGGGCTTCGGCGTCGGGCAGGCAAATGCGGTATTTGCGCGTCGGCCTCGACGGCACCTTCCGCACCCAACGCAAGCACACCTGCTCGCGCTGATGCAACCGGTGGGTGATCGCCTTCGGCACCAAGTTCGCCGTCGTGCAGCCGGGAAGGCTGTCCGTCGGGGACAAGGTCGTTGTCGACGCCAGCGCGAAGCGGAGGAGACCTAGCCCGTGCCAGCAAGAACGTGTTTAGCTCTCGGGAAGATCGGCCGACGCGCAATCGCCGTTGAATTGGCCGTTCAGCCGACCTGCGCCGAGGCGAGTGCGAGACCGGCGAGCCCGGTGGACGACACGACTCCTCGGAAGATGGACAGCGCTTTTGCTCGCTCGGTCGTCGGCTCGCGAAGTTCCAGCACCTGGGCGGCCGGGACAGCGAGGTCCTCCAGAGCCCGAACGCACCGGTAGTAGGTCAGGCGGTCCGGGTCGATGGCCACCGGCCCGTAACCGGCGAAGAACCACTGCTGTTCCTCCTGGCTGACCGGCGCGAACGGGAGCAGGACGCCGCCGATCACGAACAGGAGGTCCCGTTCGCGCGGCGCGAGAACCGCATCGTCCCAGTCGATCAGGAACACGTCCGCGCCGCGCAGCAGCAGGTTCCCCAGGTGCGGATCACCGTGGCAGACGACGTTGGGCGCGTACTGCGCGCGGAGTTTCCGCCCCAGGGCGTCGGCCTGCGTGAGCAGCGCCGCGATGCGGTCCGCCGCGGCGCGCCACTCCGAGGTCAGGGTGCGCACCAGGTCATCGGCCGGAAGCTCGCCGGTGGTGCATTCGCCGTGGAGGACGCGAACGGCCGATGCCCAACGCTCATGCGTGTGTTCCTCGCGAGGCAGCGACTTCGGCGCATCCGCCGCGGACATGGCGTGCACCTGCGCGAGCATCGCCCCATAGGCCTCCCAGTGTTCTGCCGTCATCCCACCATTGCACGCGCCCTCGTCGGATGCCCACGGTGCCAAGGACAACCGACGCCCCGCGCGCTCGCTCCACAAACCGCAGCCACGCGTCGGCACCGGTCCGACGACCCCCGGCACCCCTCGCTCGGCGAGCCACGCCGACACCGCCAGCCCGGCCGTCGTGCCGCCACCGCTCCACTTGACCGCGTACCGCTCCCCCTCGGCAGAAGTCCCGCGCCAGGCTCCTGCGGCCACGTCGGCGCCGTTCCCGACCGGATCGATCGCCACGAGATCGATGTCGAAGTCCTCCCGAACCCACGCGCGCAGGTGCCCAGCAGCGACGATGTCGGACATGCCCGGACCTAACCACGACAACCCGGGATCGCGCCAACGAATTTCGCCGATCGTGGCTGGGCGAGCCGGATGGCTGCACAATCGTCGAAATGACCGTTGCGGAGTTGCACGCCGAGTTCGGCGCCCTGAACCCCGACGAACTGCGGTGCCGCCGTTCGCAGAAGTGGGCCTTGGTCGCCCCCGACGTCCTGCCCGCCTGGGTAGCCGAGATGGACTACCCGCTGTGCCCGGTTGCCCGGAACGTGCTGCTGGAACTGGTCGAACGATCCGATTTCGGCTACCCGGTGGCCGACGGTCGGGTTGCACCGCGGCCAGGCCGGTTTCCTGGCCTGGCTGGACGTCCACGAGCTGGGCCCGGACCCGGCGGACGTGCTGCTGCGCGAGGCTCGGGTACGGGTCAACGCCGGAACGCGATGCGCCCCGCCCGGCTCGACGGCCGGACGGGGCTTCATCCGAACCACGCGACCTCGCTGCCGCTGCTGGACGAGCTGCTCGCGCGGTTGGGCTCAGTCGCCGATTGACTTTTCGCGGCCTTCCTTCGCTGCGAACAGCGCGATCAGCGTGATCACTCCCATCGCCGCCAGGTAGACGCCGACCTAGCCCAGCCCGTAGGAACTGGCCAGCCAGGTCGCGATGTATGCGGCGACGGAGGCGCCCAGCAGGCTGGCGACGTTGTAGGACACCGAGGAGCCGGTGTAGCGCATCGCGGTCGGGAACAGCTCCTTCAGCACCGCGCCCATCGGCCCGAGCCCGACGACCAGGAACGAGACCGTGGCCACGTCGGAGCCGGCGCCGAATCCACGGGCCCAGCAGCACGGCCGAACAAGATGATCGCGGTGGTCGTGACGATCAGCGCGGGCCGCCCGAAAGCGGTCGGCCAGCCTACCGGCCAGCGGCACCGTCAGGCCGAAGAACATCACGCCGGCCATCAGCATGACCAGGAGCTGCGAGCGCTCGTAGCCCAGCCCTGTCTTGGCCGTGCCGAAGGACAGCGAGAACACCGTCATCAGGTAGAACAGCACGTAGAAGGCCCGATCATTTGCTGGGGCGTTGCCGACAGCCATGGCGCCGAAACCTTCCTCGTTAACACGGATGGACTACGGCACTGCAATCCCCGGTCGACCACATGATGAAACACATCTTCCACATAGTGGACATCCTCACGGCCAGCAACGGCCTCCGGCGAGCGAAGCGCCTTCGTCCGACCGGATGATCAACGCGGCGGGTGATGCCTCCGCGATGCCGCGGATTCCTAGACTTGGCTGGTTTCCCCCCGAAGCCCGCCGATCACGCGCGGTAGCGCAGGAGGAGTGTGCGGTGTCTGCCGAAACCGAACGCGAGGACCCCTCCGAACGCGGCGAACCGAGTCGGCTGCGCGGCGAGGAGCTGAACTACATTGGGCTGCCGATCGGCGGCATCGGCTGCGGGCAGCTCCACCTGGGCGGCGACGGGCGGTTCTGGCTCTGGGACGTCGACAATCGGATCGCCCCGGCCAACATCAACGATCTGCACTTCACCCGGCCGATGCTGCCGAGCTCCCCGGTCGAGCACGGCTTCGCGGTGCGCGTCAAGGGCGGCGACGACGTGCGCACCCGCTGGCTCGACGCGCGGGGCTTCCCGGACGTGACCTTCGCGGGGCGGCCACCGGCGGCGGAGGTCGACTACGCCGATCCGGAAGAGCCGGTGCGGGTCAGGCTCGATGCGTGCTCGCCGTTCATCCCGACCGAGATCGACGACAGCTCGTACCCGGCGGTGTTCCTCGACTACACCGCGGCCAACTCCGGACCGGCCACAGTGGACGTCGAGATAGCCGGTTTCATGGCGAACCCAGTGTGCCTGACCAGCCGGCACACCCGCCCGCTCCGCCTGCGCTCCCAGGAGTTCGCGCTCGAGGGCGCGACCGGTGTGCAGTTCACCGCGGTCGAAGGCGCCGCCGACAATCCGGCGCGCCCAGACCTCGTGCTGGAGGACTGGGAGAAGCCCGACTACTCGGGCTGGTCCACCACCGGGGACGCGTTTGGCGCCGGCCCGGTCCGCACCCTCGACCGCCCCGGCTACCAGGGCGAGGCGGGGGCGTTCGGGATGCGGATGGTCGATTCGCACGCGAGCGCGCCAGGCAACGACGCGGCCGCCAGGGACCGCGCGACCGGGACGCTGCGCAGCGAGCCGTTCCGGATCGACCGCAACTACCTGCGGTTCCGCATCAGCGGCGGGAACTACCCGGGCACGTGCTGCCTGAACGTCGTCGTGGACGGGGACGTCGTCGGCACCGCCACCGGTTCCTTCAGCGACCACCTGGCCGACCGCGCGCTCTACGTGGGGCCGTGGCAGGGCAAGGACGCGGTCGTCGAGATCATCGACGGCGAGACCGGGCCGTGGGGGCATGTCGGGGTCGACCAGCTCCGGCTCACCGATCACGCCCCGGCGCAGCCCGCCCTGCCGGAGCTGCCGGATCATGGCAGCGCCGCCCTCGCCGCGCTCGGCGCCGACCGGGCGCAAGTGCTCCCGGCTGCGGTGTCCTGGGATTCACCGGAAGACGTCTTCGAGCCGATCCCCGGTTCATCCACAGTAGACGGTCTGGCCGAACGCAGCGCCGCAGTGGTCCGGGTGGGCGTGACACTAGCTCCTGGTGAGCAGCGGACGATCCGGTTCGTGCTGGCCTGGTTCTTCCCCGTGCCGGACCGGGAGGGACTGTCCTTCCTCGAGCACAGCCGGGAGCTGCTGCGGCACTACGCGGCCCGGTTCGGCAGCGCACAGGACATCGTCGCGCACCTGGCTCGCGAGCAAGAACGCCTGATCGACGGAACGCGGGCGTGGCAGCGCACCTGGTACGAGGACTCGACGCTGCCGCACTGGCTGCTGGAGCGGGTCGCCACCAACACCACGATTCTATCGACGTCGACCTGCTACCGGTTCGCCGACGGCCGGTTCTACGGCTGGGAAGGCGCCTACTGCTGCGCCGGAACCTGCACGCACGTCTGGCACTACGCGCACGCGCTCGCCCGCCTGTTCCCCACCGTGGAGCGGGACACCCGGGAACGCGTGGATCTCGGGATCGGGTTCCACGCCGCGACCGGCCAGCTGAGCATGCGCGGCGAAGCCGACCGGAGCCCGGCGGTCGACGGGCAGGCCGGGACGATCCTGCGGATCTACCGCGAGCACCAGATGTCGCCGGATTCCCAGTGGCTGCAGCGGGTCTGGCCGCGAACCCGGCAGGCGGTCGAGTACCTGATCGCCTCGGACGCGGAGCCGGACGGCATCCTCGACGGCGCTCAGCCGAACACCCAGGACGCCACCTGGTTCGGCCGCAACAGCTGGCTTTCCGGACTCTACGTGGCGGCGCTGCGGGCCGGTGCTGCGATGGCCGGCGAGGCCGGCGACGACGCGTTCGCCCGGCGCTGCGCCGCGCTGGCGGCGAACGGGACCGAGGTGATCGTGCGGGACCTGTTCAACGGCGAGTACTTCGTGCACGAACTCGATCCGGCGCACCCCGGCACGGTCAACACCAACCGCGGCTGCTTCGCCGACCAGCTGCTCGGCCAGAGCTGGGCCGCTCAGCTCGGGCTGCCCCGCGTGCTGCCGCCCGAGCCGACCCGGTCGGCGCTGCGCAGCATCTGGCGGCACAACTTCGTGCCACGACCGATGGAATACCGGGAGAACAGCCCGATCGAAGGCGGGCGGATCTTCTACGACGCGGACGTCCCCGCGCTGGTGATGTGCACCTGGCCGAACGGCGGCGCCGACGAGGCCGGCAACAACTGGTCGGTGAGCTACTTCAACGAGGCCTGGCACGGCATCGAGTACCAGGTGGCGGCACACCTGATCGCCGAAGGCATGGTCGACGAGGGCCTGGCGGTCGCCCGCTCCGTGCACGACCGCTACGCCCCGCTGCGCCGGAACCCGTACAACGAGATCGAATGCAGCGACCACTACGCGCGCTCGATGGCCAGCTTCGGCACCTACCTGAGCGCCCTCGGGTTCGAACACCACGGCCCCGGCGGCCATTTGGGCTTCTCCCCCAAGATCGGCCCGGAGAACTTCGCGGCGGCCTTTACGACGGCGGAAGGCTGGGGCACCTACCGCCAGACCCGCGCGGAGTCGGAGAGCACCAGCACGATCGACCTACACCACGGACGCCTGAACCTGCGAACCCTCCGCCTCGACACCACCAGCCGCGTCCTGCGGGCCACCCTCGATGGCACACCCATCGAGGTGCACCCGAGCGCCGCCGAGTCAGGCCCCCTTCTCCGCTTCCCCGATACCTGCACGATCAACGCCGGCCAACGCCTCCACATCGAACTTGCTACAGCAGACCAAAAGGCTCACGGCCGGTCTCCTGGTTCGGACGGATGTCCTGGGAGGATTCCCCGATCATGACGACGTAGCGGCCGGGGCCGATCCGCCATCCTCCAGATGCCTCGTCCCGATAGGACAGGACTCGTGCGGCCAGGGTGAATGACACCTACGCCGACTCGCCCGGTTCCAGGGCGATCTTGCGTAATCCCCCGAGCAGCCTGGGTGGTTGGCGGACATCCGTGCTGGGCGCGGGTAGGCCGAGGTAGACCTGCGGGACCACGAAGCCTCGCCGACGATGGCCGGTGTTGGTCACCGCCAGGCTGACGGTCGCGCCATCGACCTGCAGGTCTTGGTAGTCGAACGTGGTGTAGGACAGGCCGTGGCCGAACGGGGAAGCCGGCTCGATCCCCGCCTCGTCGTAGTGCCAGTAGCCGACGGACACTTCCCTTCGTAGTGCACGTCCGCGCCCACTCCCGGATATATCGCCGGGTCGCCCGCCGCCGGCAGTTCTGCTTACGGAAACCATGACACGGGCATGCGCGTGGTCCGCGCGTATTGCGAGGGCCGCCGTCTTGACAGGGCCGCCGTCTTGACAGGGCCGCCGTCTCACCGGCTCGCGGAACGAGTTCGCAAACGGCCTCTACACACGTGCAACCGGGGCGGTGTCGAACTTCCGGTGTTTTTGCTTCTGCTGCTTGGGTTTCGTCGTCGGGATAGATTCTTTCACCTGATCAAGCGACCATTAAGAACGTGCGAACAGGCGTTCTAATGCGGGAGAATGTGGGTATGACACCGCTGTTGAACACCCAGGACCCGGTTGCGGGCACCACTGGTGCCCGGGTCGGCGATGTCGTGCACGGACACCGAACTCGCCACCCGCGAACCGCGTGCCGGTGGGCAGCGTCCGCACCTGAGCATCGCCATCGACTTCGAGGACTTGAAAAAAGGGCTGCGGGTTCCTCGCCTCCGACACCGGTATGCCCGGCACCCTCAACACCGAACGGGCCATCACCGCCGAAAACGCCC
>NZ_JBSFLZ010000098.1:0-27996 GCF_053599315.1 Saccharopolyspora sp. NPDC000995 | reverse complement strand
TCGTCGGACACCATCAGCACACGGCCCGCGACCGGACGCAACCCGGTCCCATGCTCATGGCAAACCGGTGGTCCCTTCAGGCTGGCAGGCGACATGGAGAGCCGATGCAGCCAGCCGAGACCGTCGTCCGTGCCCGTAGCAACTACTCGGAGTTGCTACGTCGTGTGAAGGAAGCTGGGCTGCTCAACCGCCGCCCGGTCTACTACGTTGTCCGGATCGCGATGATCGCCCTTCTCTTCGTGGGCGGGTGGGTGGCCTTCGTGCTGTTGGGGCGGTCCTGGTGGCAGTTGGCCGTCGCGGCCGCTCTTGCGATGGTCTTCGCTCAGGCAGGGTTCCCGGGCAACGATGCGGGGCATCGGCAGGTGCTCAGGCCCCGCCGGGCCAACGATGTTGTCGGGTTTCTCAGCGGCAATCTCGGTATCGGGCTGAGCTTCGGTTGGTGGGCGGATAAGCACAACCGGCATCATGCCGACCCGAATCACGAGGACCGTGACCCTGATGTTAATGGAAGCGCGATCGCGTTTACCGAGACCGACGGTCGGGCCCGGCGCGGGTTGGCCAAGGGTTCGCCCGTCACCATGCATCTCTGTTCTTCCCGCTGTTGTTCCTCGGAGAGCACGCTGCTGGGCTCTTATGGGCGGGCCCTTCGTCACCTGCGCACCGTCGGCCAGGCTTGATATGGCTGCCACAGTGAACGCCCCCTCTGCCCCTGGCCGGGATGAAGCGGTAACGATGGGAAACTCGGCGCCAACCCATCCCGCCGACGTCGATCCCGCAGACCGCCGGTCGGAGGAACCTGAAGAAGAACAGGACTCGTCGGGCGCTGGTGATTTCGTCTGGGACGAGGAGGAGTCGGAGGCCCTGCGCCAGGCGCGCAAGGACGCTGCGCTCGCGGTGTCGGCCGATTCCGTCCGCGCCTACCTCAAGCAGATCGGCAAGGTGGCCCTGCTCAACGCGGAAGGCGAGGTCGAGCTCGCCAAGCGGATCGAAGTGGGACTTTTTGCTGCTGAACGTCTGCGGATCGCCGAGGAGGAACACGCAAGCCTCACCGCCGAACTCCGCCGCGACCTGCGCTCAATCGTCCGCGACGGCGAGAAGGCCAAGAACCACTTGCTGGAGGCTAATCTTCGGCTGGTGGTCAGCGTGGCCAAGCGCTACACCGGTCGCGGCATGGCGTTCCTGGACCTGATCCAGGAGGGCAACCTCGGCGTGATCCGCGCGGTGGAGAAGTTCGACTACACCAAGGGTTACAAGTTTTCCACCTACGCCACCTGGTGGATCCGCCAGGCGATCACGCGGGCCATGGCTGACCAGGCACGCACCATCCGGATCCCGGTGCACATAGTCGAGGTGATCAATAAGTTCGGCCGCGCCCAGCGTGAGCTGCTCCAGGACCTCGGTCGCGAGCCGACTCCGGAGGAGTTGGCCAAGGAGCTGGACATCACCCCGGAGAAGGTGCTGGAGATCCAGCAGTACGCCCGGGAGCCCATCTCGCTGGACCAGACCATCGGCGACGAGGGCAATAGCCAGCTCGGCGACTTCATAGAAGACCCCGAAGCCGTGGCGGCCGTGGACATGGTGTCGTTCACGCTGCTGCAGGACCAGTTGCAGTCGGTGCTCGCCACGCTGTCCGAGCGGGAGGCCGGCGTGGTCCGGCTGCGGTTCGGCCTCACTGACGGCCGGCCGCGCACACTGGACGAGATCGGCCAGGTATATGGCGTGACCCGGGAGCGCATCCGGCAGATCGAGTCCAAGACCATGTCCAAGCTGCGTCACCCGTCCCGCGCTCAGGCGCTGCGCGACTACCTCGACTGAACTCTCGCTGACCTGGGCACCAGGAGGGAGCTAGTTCCTGCCCGGGTCGGCCGCCGAAGGCGATCTCGGAGATCTGACACCACAGCGCTTCGTGAGGGTGGTTCCCAGCCGCCGCCATGAAGCGCTGCGGGGCCTCGTTCAGCATGTGGTCAAGACTTGCTGATCGTTGCGTAGTCGACGAACACGCTGGGGGTCTCGTGGATTCCTGTGACATTCGACCGGAAGATCCGTGACAGGCGGTCCTGGTAGAGGAAGACCCAGGGGGCGTCGTCGGCGATGACGTTGCCGGCTTCGCGGTAGAGACCGCGGCGCTTCTCCGGTTCGATGCTGTTGCGTGCTTCGTCGAAGACCGGCGCCAGCTCGGTGTTGACGTACCAGCCTCGGTTCACGCCGGCCCTGGGTATCTGGTCCGGGCCGAACATCCGCTCAAGCCAGTACCCGCTGTCCGCGCCGGTTGTCCAGCCGTTGAAGGAGCCGTTGACGTCGGCGTTGTATCCGGGGCTCTCGAGCTGGACCAGCGAAGTGAACTCGACGTACTCGACATCGAGCTGGACACCGACGTCCTTTAGATTTTGCTGGATGAGCGACATGATCTGGCTCGCCTGGGCGAAGCCCGGACCGCCACTCGGCGCATAGACCTTGACGGTCGCCGGCAGCTGGACACCTGAGGCCTGGATGAGTCGGCGAGCTTCGTCCTGGTTGAACTCGTATCGCGGCTGAGCGCCCTCTTCGAAGGCGTCGTTGCCCGTCGGGATCGGCCCGCCCAGCGCCTGCCCCATGCCGTCCAGCGCGGCGATGATCCCGTCGCGGTTGATCGCGTAGTTCAAGGCTTGGCGGAACTGCTGATTGTCGGTTGGCGTCGCCTTGGTGTTGAGCCGGATGAAGTACTGGTTGGCGGGGTCCGGATACTGCACCACCGCGTCTTGGCCTTGCAGCTGCCTGACCTGCTCCGCGCTCGCGCTGAGGATCGCATCGATCTCGCCGGTCTGCAGTGCGGCCGCCATCGTCGTGGGGTCCTGCATGTTCACGAACACGAGGCCATCGAGCTTCGGGATGCCCCGCCAGTAGGCCTTGTTGGCGTGGAGGTGCAGATCCGTGCCCTGCTCCACACTGTCGATCCGGAAGGGACCGGTACCGTCCGGATGCCGCCCGACGTCGTCACCGGGGTACTTCGCCAGAGCCACCGGGCTGATGATCGCCATCCGGCGGTCCGTGAGCAGACGCGGAAGCTCCGCGAACGGCTGTTTCAGGGTGAGGGTGAAGGTGGACGGTCCGGTTGCCCTGGCGCTGGCGATCCAGCGGGTCAGGAACTTCATGTTGGCGCTCGCGACCTGGTTGTACAGCGCCGAGCGGTCGTCCATCAGGCGTTCGAAGTTCGCGGCGACGGCCGCGGCGTCGAGTGGCGTACCGTCGTGGAACTGCACGCCGCCGCGGATCTCGAAGGTGTAGACCAGACCGTTCGCCGAGACGTTCCAGGATTCGGCCAGGCCTGGCATGACTTCGGGGGCCTTCTTGGTCACTGTCTCGAGATCCTCGCGAACGAGCGTCTCGTAGATGGCGTCGGTGACGCGAAGGCCGATGGTGCCGCTGATGCTCTGCGGGTCGAGTGCTGGGAGCTCGCTTCCCGAGGCGATGACAAGGACCCGTTGGTCGCCGTCCCCCTGTGTCACACCGGAGCAGGCGGCGACGCCGAGAAGGGAGGTGGCGGCAAGAACGGCGGACACGGTACGCCTCGCGCGCATTCTCATGGGAACTCCGTGATCGTTGCAAACGATTGCGATATGAGCAGAGAACGTAAGGCGGCCAACCCGGCTTGTCAACAGGCGCGGTCGGGGCTGGCGACAGAGGTCCGCGAGGCGCGAACGCGTTCACCCGGCGCCCGGTTTCAGCGCAGCCAGTGCCCTAATTTTTCTATTATGAAAGGGCTTTCGTAATAAGTCGCGCCATCTGGGGGGTGCTCGGCGAGGCGGTATGGGAGCGGCTTCCTGGCGTGCTCGGCTCTGGCGCGACGGTGCTCGTCGCGATGCGACCCTGGGCCAGGGCTGGCATGTCGCAGCTTCACTGCAATCGTTGACATCGATGTTGCGCTGTGTCTATCGTCCTGGTCGACGCGCTCCCCGGCGACCTCCGCACTGAGGCTCCGCACCTTGCGATCAGGTTCCTTCGGCGTTTCGTAACGGCATGGGGGAGGCGATCGGGCAGGCCGCAGGCTCTGCCAACGAACCACGACACGAGGAGTTGAACTCAGAATGCTTCTAGGTTGGCGTGCAAAGATCGGCCAGATCCGCCCTGCGACCGCCATCGAGGGTGCCGAGGAGTGGCGTAGCGTGGCCCCCACCGGCGTCGCCTTCGCGGATGCGCGCACCATCGTCCCCAAGGTGGACCAGGGGGGCCTGAAGGTGATGATGTCGCAGGTGCTGGAGGCGTCGCGCCAGCTCGCGACCTCCAAGGTCGATCTCATCGTGCAATGCGGCGCGCCGGGGACCTTCCTCGAGGGACCCGCGGCCGACGAGCGCATCACGAGCGAGATCACGGCGCACACCGGGATTCCGGCCATCACGATGCAGCAGTCGGCGGTCAAGGCACTTCAAGCTCTCGAAGCGAGCACCGTCGCAGTCGCAACCATCTACACCGACGAAGTGAACGACGCGCTGGCGGCCTCGCTCGAGAGCCACGGCATCAAGGTGAGCGCGATCGAGGGCCTCCAGATGACCGACCCGTACGACGCCAGCACCCACGACGCCGACAGTGCTTACCGGCTCGGCAAGTCGGTGTACAAGAAGGCGGGTGGCGCGGACGCCATCCTCATCTCATGTGGCACCTACCGGACCTTCGAGACGTTGCCTTATCTCGAGATGGACACCGGTGCCGCGGTGGTCAGCAGCAACCAGTCGACGCTCTGGAATGCTTTGCGCACGCTTGGCCTGCCGGACGTCATCCCCGACCTCGGTCGCCTGTGGACTGTGGCCTGAGCCAGCCGGTCCGGGACCGAGAGGATGATCGAGATGGCGGCTGGTGTCGTCGAGCAATCCGTACCTCCCCAACGTCGCATGCTCAGCGACTTGCTTTCGACCTTCACGAAACCCGCCCACGTCATAGGCGTAGTCATCATCGGTGCGGTCGTGTTCTGCGCGATCTTCGCCGATCTCATCTCGCCACACGACCCGATCCTTGCCGACCCGTATCAGCGGTATCTGTCGCCGTTCTCCCAGGGACACCTCCTCGGGACGGACGAGCTCGGACGGGACGTTTCGAGCCGGTTGATCCACGGCGCCAGGTTCGCCCTCTTCGTCGCGGTCGTGCCGACACTGATCGCACTGGTCATCGGCGGGCTGATCGGACTGCTGTCGGGGTACGTCGGCGGCAAGATCGACGCGGTGGTCATGCGCGTGTTCGACGTCGTCTTCGCCTTCCCGGGCGTCCTGCTCGCGCTGGGCATCGGCGCCGCGCTCGGGGCGGGCACCGGATCGATGATCATCGCGATGGTCGTGGTCACCATTCCCGAGGTTGGCCGACTCGTGCGCGGAAGTGTCCTGGGCGAGAAGGAACAGCCCTACGTCGAGTCAGCGCTCACGTTGGGCCTGGGACATTTCCGGACCGCCACCAGGCACATCGCCCCGAACGTCGTGAGCCCGCTGGTGGTCATCGGCGCGCTCCAGACGGGCAAGAACGTGATCCTGGCGGCGAGCCTCAGTTTCCTCGGGCTCGGCGTGCAACCCCCGGCGCCGGATTGGGGAGCGATGCTCAACGGGGGCAGGGCCGCCATGTTGAGCGCGCCGCACGTGGCGACCCTCGCCGGGCTGGCGATCGTCATTCTCACCGTCGGATTCAACCTGGTCGGCGACGCCGTCCGTGACCACCTGGATCCGCGAACGCGGAACAAGGCCTGAGGAGGCACACATGCTCAGGTACACGGGCAAACGGGCGCTCCAGCTGCTCCCGGTCATCTTCGGCGTGACGTTCGCGGTCTTCCTGCTCAGCCAGATCATTCCGGGGGATATCGCCGACGTGCGGCTCGGCGGCAACGCGAGCGAGGCCGAGAAGCAGGCGCTGCGGGACGAGCTCGGCCTTGACCGCAACATCTTCCTCCAATACCTGATCTACCTGGGAAATCTTCTGCGAGGAGATCTCGGGGTCTCGACGTCCTTTCATCAGCCGGCGCTCGACGTGCTCTTGTCACGACTGGTGAACACCGCGGTCATCGCGGTTCCCGCCGTCGTCGTGGCGGCGGTTCTCGGAATCGCGCTCGGCAGTTGGGCGGCGTTGAAGGCGAACTCGTTGCGTGACCGCGGCTTGACGGTGTTCGTGCTCGTTCTCACCAGCATGCCGTCGTTCTGGCTGGGCCTGATCCTCATCATGCTCTTCGGTCTGACCCTCGGCTGGCTACCGGTGAGCGGCATGCGAAGCGTCCTTGGCGGAGGAGGACTGGGTGACGTCGCCGCCCACGCGATCCTTCCGGTACTCACACTCGCGGCGTGGTCAATCGCGGTCATCGCGAGAATGACGCGAGCGTCGATGCTCGATGTCATGAGCAGCGACTTCGTGCGCAGCGCCCGATCCCGCGGCACGCCGGAGCACAAGGTCGTGTACCGGCACGCATTGCCCAACGCGATGCCCCCGGTGATCACCGTCGTGGGCCTCCAAGCCGGCTTCCTGCTCAGCGGAGCCGTGCTCACCGAGACGGTGTTCGCGTGGCCGGGCATAGGTCTGGCCCTGTCCCAGGCGATCAGTCAGCGGGACACCGTGCTGTTGCAGGGTGGCATTCTGGTGATCGCCATCATCTTCGTGCTGATCAACTTCGTGGTGGACATCCTGTATGCCTACTTCAATCCGAAGATCAAGCTCAGCTGAGGGGAGACCAGATGTTCGCGGTCGGGACGTTCTCGGGGGATACGCATGACTAGCGGCCCGAGCCGGGAGATAGGGCAAGGCATGACGAAACCGGACACCGGCACCATGGCCAAGATCGCCGAGGCCACCGGCTTTTCCATCTCGACCGTGTCCCGGGCGCTCAACCGTCCGGAGCTGGTGGCGGAGAAGACGCGCAAACAGGTACTGAAGGTCGCCGATGACTTGTCGTTCCACCCCAACCGGGCGGCCTCCGGCCTGCGATCAGGCTCCCACCGGTGTCTGGCCCTCCTGGTCGGCGACATCTCGCAGCCGTGGTACTCGATGATCACGAAGTCGGTCGACACGGTGTGCGCCGAGCACAGTTTCGCGCTCCAGCTGAAGAGCTTCGGCCACGACCGGGCCAAGGCGCTGAGCTACCTCGCCCGCATCCCGTACGAGGGCGTCGACGGGATCATCATCAACACAGGTGACGACCTCGGCATTCCGGAGATCCGCGCACAGCTGGAGAGGATCGTCGAGCGGGGGATTCACGTCGTGACGATCGGGCAGACCATTCCGGGCCTGGACGTTCCGACGATTCTCTACGACGACTACTCCGGTGCCGAGCAGGCCACCACCCACCTCGCCGAGGCCTGGGGCATGCCGCTCGCTTTCCTCGGTGCGATCCGGGGCTCGATCCCGGCCGAGGATCGTTGGCAGGGCTTCCGCAGTGTGGTCCGCCGTCACCGGCAGACCGACGGGATCCGGATCGTCACCGACGGCTACGACTACAAGGCGGGGTACTCCGCCATGGCGGCGCACCTGCGCGTCGGGCCCTGGCCCAGGGGTGTGCTCGCCTCGAACGACCAACTGGCCGTGGGCGCAGTGCGTGCCATCAAGGACCTCGGCGGCACCGTCGGCACCGACATCGCCGTTGTCGGCTTCGGTGACCTCGACTTCGCGCCGTACCTCGTACCGTCGCTGTCCTCGGTCAGCGGCTCTGTCCAGGAGATCGCCGGAGCCGCGACCAACAGGCTCATCAGCATGGTCAAGGGCGAGGCACAAGGCACTGCGATCCCCCCGATCACGGCACCCCGGAAGCTCGTCGTCCGGGAGTCGTCACAGCCGCCGGCCAGCGCCTCTGGTGAGCGTCACCCCCAAGGAGAAGGTGCATACCCATGAGTGAGTCCCCCGACCCCGACGGGCGGCCGCTGCTCACTATCGACGACCTCGTCGTCGGTTTCACCGGCCCGAACGGTTCCACGGACGTCGTCAAGGGCGTGTCGTTGCGCGTCGGGCGCGGCGAGACGGTCGCGATCGTCGGCGAATCGGGTTCCGGCAAGTCCACCATGGCGATGTCCGTCATCCGACTGCTCGCCGCCAACGGCAGGATCCGGGCCGGGAGCATCCGCTTCGAAGACACCGACCTCACCACGAAGTCGGAAGCCGAGCTGCGCAGCGTCCGTGGCCGCCTCATCGGCCTCGTGCCGCAGGACCCGATGTCGAACCTGAACCCCAGCATGAAAGTCGGTGCCCAGGTCGCGGAGACCCTGCTGACACATGGGGCCGCGACCAAGCGCGACGTCCGGCGGAAAACCCACGACGCGCTCGCGGCAGCGGGAATCCCGGAGCCCGAACACCGCGCCGCGCAGTATCCGCACGAGCTGTCCGGCGGGCTGCGGCAGCGCGTGCTGGTCGCGATCGGGCTCGCCTGCCGGCCGAAGCTGCTCATCGCGGACGAACCGACCAGCGCACTCGACGTCACCGTCCAGCGGATGATTCTCGACCAGATCGACAGGATGACCGCCGAGATCGGCACTTCGGTCCTACTCATCACCCATGACCTGGCCCTCGCCGCCGAACGTGCCGAGCGGATCATCGTGATGAACAAGGGAGAGATCGTCGAGCAGGGGCCCACCGGCGAGGTGCTGGCGGATCCGCGCCATCGGTACACGAAGGCCCTTATCGAGGCCGCTCCGACCATCGCGGCGGCGCGCGCTGTTTCCGGTCATGCCGCACACGGTGAGCGCAACGACGGCGAGCCGAACCTCGTGGAGGTCAGGGAAGCGACCAAGATCTACCGCCCCCGGGGCAGGCGCAAGGAGATCCGGGCCGCGGTCGGCGTCTCCTTCGAGATCCCGCGCGGCAAGACGGTGGCCGTCGTGGGCGAGTCGGGTTCTGGGAAAACGACCACATCCCGGATGCTGCTCCGGCTCATCGAACCGTCCTCGGGCTCGATCTCCTTCGAGGGGCAGGACATCGCGGCGATGGGCAAGGCGCAGCTCGCCCGGTTCCGGCAGCGTGTCCAGCCGGTCTTCCAGGATCCGTACTCCTCACTGAACCCGATGTACACGATCGGCAGGATCATCGAGGAGCCGTTGGCCTTTTACAAGCGCGGCGAAAAGAAGGAACGACGGACACGGGTGCTTGAGCTGCTTGAGCAAGTCGCCCTCCCCTCGGACGTGGTCGATCGCAGCCCTGCCGAGCTGTCCGGCGGACAGCGGCAACGCGTCGCGATCGCCAGGGCGATCGCCCTCAACCCCGATCTCATCGTGTGCGACGAACCGGTTTCCGCGCTCGACGTCATGGTGCAGGCGCAGATCCTCCGGCTTCTGGACCGGTTGCAGGCCGAGCTCGGCCTCAGCTTCCTGTTCATCTCCCACGACCTCGCGGTGGTAAGGCTGATCGCGGACTACGTCTGCGTGATGAAGGACGGCGAGATCGTCGAATCCGATACCAACGACGAGATCTTCGGGAACCCGCGGCATCCCTACACGAGAAAGCTGCTGGGCTCCATTCCCGGCCACGAGCTTTTCCAGCCAGCATCCGACAACTAACCCGCACAACGATTTCACCGAACGCCCGAACGGGGCGCTCTTCGGCGCGCCCGAAGAACTGTCAAGAACCGCACAGGAGTCCGCGTGACCGTGTCCCTACCCCCACCGCTCGTCCCTCAACTTTCCACAACGGAATTCCACTCGGACATCAACGGCCGCACGCGTCGGGGCACCCGGACTGAGGCGCTCTTCGACCCGGCCACCGGACGGCCCTGGGGTTCGGTGAGCCACGATGTCGACTTGGTCGGCGAGGCCGTCGCCGGTGCCAGGGCGAGCTACACCGGCGGTGAATGGCGTTCCCTCACCCACCTACAGCGCGCCGACGTGCTCGACTCGATCGGCCGCGGTATCGACGCGCGCGTCGAGGAGATCGCCGCGCTTGAGTCCCTCGCCAATGGCAAGCCGTTGGCCGCCACCAAGGCCGAGGTCGCCGTCAGCGCTCGCTGGTGGCAGTACTACGCCGCGTTGCTGCGCACCACGCGCGAGGACCGCATCGAGATCTCGGCGACGAAGGAGGCGACCCTGCGGCGTGAGCCGGTGGGAATCGTGGCCCTCATTACTCCGTTCAACGGTGCGTTTTCCCTTGGCACCTGGAAACTCGCCCCGGCGCTGGCCGCGGGTAATACCGTCATCATCAAGCCGCCGCTTAACTCGCCCGGTTCGAGCATCATGCTCAAGAGGATCGTGACCGAAGCCGGTGTACCCGACGGTGCTCTGACCATCGTTCAAGGCGGCGTCGATGTCGGGCAGCGGCTCGTTGAGCACGCGGCGGTGGACATGGTCTCGTTCACGGGGAGCACCGGCGCGGCCATGCAGGTCGGAATGTCCGTCAGCGGGCACCTCGGCCGCTTCGTCGCAGAGGCCGGTGGCAAGTCGGCCCACATCATCTTCGACGACGCCCGCCTCGACGACGCCGTGACCGCGGTGGTGCAGGGTGGTTTCTCCGCGACCGGACAGACCTGTGTGGCCGGTTCCCGGGTGCTCGTGCAACGCGGTGCGGCCGAGGAATTCACCGCCGCGCTGCTGCGGCGCGTGTCTCGGCTGCGCGTCGGTGCGCCCACCGAAGACGGGACCCATCTCGGACCGGTCGCCTCGGCCCAGCAGCTCCAGCGCATCCAGTCGTTGATCTCCCAGGCGATCGCCGACGGTGCGACCGTACTCACCGGCGGCGCCGAGCCCCCGCGGATGGCTGCCGGCCTCGAGGGTGGTTACTGGGTGGCGCCGACCGTCCTCCGCGTAGCCGATAACAGCGCCGGCATATGTCAGACCGAGGTCTTCGGCCCGGTACTGACGCTCACGGAGTTCACGACCGAAGAAGAAGCAGTCGCGCTGGCCAACGATTCGGCCTTCGGGCTCGCCGCCGGCTGCTGGACCTCCGATATGGCGCGAGCCCGCCGGATGTCGCAGAGCCTCGACGCCGGAACGGTGTGGATCAACACCTACCGGGGCATGGATTGGCAGACACCGTTCGGTGGCGTGAAGCAGTCCGGGATCGGTCGGGAGAACGGCATCGAAGGCTTGCGCGAGTTCCAGGAGGTCAAGGCGGTTGTACAGGATTTCGCCGCGGCAGCCGACCCATTCGGGCTCGCATGACCCGAACCACTGAACCACGAATCCGAAACGGCACGAAAGTAGAAGACATGACTGCAGGAGTGGAGACCGCGGCGATCGTCGTGGACTGTCTCGAGTACAGCAAACCTTCGCGCAAGCGGTTTCTGGAGTGGCGCGACGGCCACGTCGGTTGCGTCCACGTGACGGTCGCGGTGTGGGAAACGGCCCGTGAGACGCTGTCCGTGCTGGGCCAGTGGAACGACCTTTTCGCCGAGAACGCCGACCTGATCGCATCGGCTCGCACCGCGGCCGAGATCCGTGAGGTGGTCGCATCCGGGCGGACCGCGGTCGTTTTCGGGTTCCAGAACACCGCGCCCTTCGAAGACGACATCCGGCTGGTCCAGGTCTTCCACGACCTGGGCGTGCGGATCGTACAGCTCACCTACAACACTCAGAACAGCATCGCCGCCGGGTGCTGGGAGAACGACGACGCCGGCCTGTCTACTCACGTGGGACGGCAGTTCGTGAAGGAGCTGAACGAGGTCGGAATGCTCGTCGACCTGTCGCACTGCTCGGAGCGGACGTGCCTGGACACCATCGAGTTCAGCCAGGGTCCGGTTGCGATCACGCATGCCAACCCGCTGGAGTTCGTCGGAACCAATGTCGAGCTCAGTCGCCGCCCGAAGTCCTCCACCGTGCTGCGCGAGCTCACGAGCGCCGGTGGCGTCGTGGGCCTGAGCCCGTACGTACGGATGCTCAAGAACGGCGTCAGGACAACCGAGCAGGAATTCGTGGACATGGTCTCGTGGACCGTCGAGCGGTTCGGTGTGGAACATGTCGCCCTCGGCACCGACTTCTACACCGGATACGACATCGAGGCCGTGAAATGGTGGCGCATGGGACGCTGGGGGCGCGAAAGCCCGGTCCCGATCGACGAGAGTACCCCGGTGGTCGAGTGGCCGACGTGGTTCCAGTCGCCTGCCGCCTTCCCGACGCTGGTCGAAACCATGATGCAGAGCGGATTCACCTCCGCCGATCTGGATCTGGTTCTCGGCGGCAACTGGCTGCGCCTGTTCGAGCAGGTCTTCGACCACCGATCCGCATGAGTCCCCATGTGGTCATCGTCGGCGGAGGACACAACGGCTTGGTCGCGGCCAACTACCTGGCGCGCTTCGGGATGCGGGTAACCCTCCTGGAGGCACGCCCCACGCTCGGCGGGATGGTCGGTCGGGTGGAGTACCTGCCCGGCTACTTCGGGGCGATCACCAACTCGCCAGGCTCGCTGGAGGGGCGCGTCATCCAGGAGTTGGAGCTGGAGCGGCACGGGCTGCGGTTCGTCAGCCCGAACGTGACGTTGCTACAGCGGATGAGCGAGGGGCTGTTCGTCGGCTGGCGCGACCGTGACCGGGTGGCCGCACAGCTGGACGCGTTCGCCGCCGGTGAGGCCAAGCGCCATCGTGTGCTCGTAGAGCGCCTCGATGCCCTCGGGGCCGCGAGTGGGCTCTCGATGTGGGAACCACCGCCCTCGCTGCACGAGGCGCTGGACCGGATGCCGGCAGCGGTGCGGGAAGAGTTTCGCCGTGTCGTACTCGAGGGCAGCCTGAACGATCTGCTCACCGAGTCGCTGCGGACCGGTGCCGCCCGGAGCCTGATGATGATGCTCGCCCTCAACGGTCAGCTCGTCTCGCCGGACGCGCCGGGGTCGGCGATGGGACTGCTCATGCGGCCCATTTCCCGCGCCTCGTCGACCGACGATGTGCTCGGTATCGGCGACGCGCCCCTGCGTGGTTCAGTCGGGCTACCGGTCGGCTCGATGAGCGCGATCATCGACGCGCTTGAGCGTGCGGCGGTCGAGCACCACGTCCGGATCCGGACGAACGCTCCGGTCACCGGCCTCGAACTCGACGGCAAAGGACGCGTCGAAGCCGTCGTGCTCGCATCGGGCGAGAAGATCACCAAGGTGGACGCCGTGGTTTCGGCGGTCGAACCGTCCCGGCTGGCAGCGATGCTTCCCCAAGGAGCGATCGCACGCTCCGCGGCGCCCGACCCCCCGGAGGGATCGGCTTTCAAGATCGCCCTGGCGCTGGGGGCTCTCCCGGACATCGCCGACGCTCCCGGCGACGTGCCGGTGGAGACCCTGCTCTCGGCGCAGTTCCGGATCGCGCCGGACCCGGCGTACATCACCGCGGCGGTCGCGGACGGCCTGGCCGGGCGCCCGTCGGCGAAGCCGATCATGTGGGGACTGGTTCCGAGCCTGACGTCGGACGGCCTTGTGCCTGACAGCAAGCACCTCATGAGTATCAATGTGTGGCATGCACCTTACCGGCTCGGCCGGGGGTACTGGCGCACGCACGGTCAGGGATTCGTTGACGCTTGCCTGACACAGCTCGAAGAGTCTTTTCCGCGTCTCCAGGAACGAATCGAGGACATGCGGTGGTTCTCGCCGCACGACCTCGAGGACGAGTTCGGTCTGACCGGGAGCAACATCACTCACGGCGACATGCTGCCGCCACAGCTGCTGGATGGTCGGCCGGGACGGGATTTCACGCAAGCTGTGCGGTCTATGGGAATCGTCGTGGGCGGTGCTGGCGGGTGGCCCGGTGGTTATGTCACAGGAGCACCTGGGCGGAATGCCGCGACAACGGTACACACGATAATGAGGAGTACGAGCCGTCGATGAAGGAATTTCTGGTCAATATCAAGATCGAGTGGCCGCGCGATCTTTCGGAGGAGACCATCCGGAAACTGTCGGTCGACGAGCGGATGATGGCTGCGCAGCGAGCGGCTGAAGGACACCTCGTCCGGATGTGGCGAGTGCCCGGACGCCGGGAGAACTGGGGACTCTGGCGCGCCGAGGACGCGACTGCGCTGCACGAGATCATCAGCGCCCTACCGGTGTGGCCGTACATGGACGTCACAGTGCATCCGTTGGCCACGCATCCCGTCGATCCGGGCACCTCGACCACCTGAACCAGGCGATCGAGGCAGGTGCGCGCCTAACGACTCCCGCCGGTTGGGCGATCGCTCGGGACTGCTTTAGGTGTTGGGGGCAGCGAAGCGTGCGGTCCAGCACCCGGCCCGGTCCTGCCCAGGACCGGGCCGGGTGGAGCGAACGTCGCCGCTACCGCCTTGAGACGCGGCGAACTGGCGCGCATCCGAACTCCTGCCCCGCACCGTGGCGAGTACGACTCGGAATGGGCGGCGATTCGTAAGGCGGCACCCGCCGGGCGTGGGAGAACACCTTGAGGTACTTGCTGCCGATGATCATGTCGTCGCGGCCGCAGGCGTAGGCCAGCCGGCTGCGACGGCCTGGAACTCATGACGCAGGACAGGAAGGAGATTGCCACGACGCCCTGCACGACTCGCGCCCCCGCGGTGCCGAATGCCTGCGTGAGGGTGGCGTTGACCGGGTTGGTGTCCTCGCCCGAGATCACGGCCGGGATGTCGGCCACGGAAAGAACCAAAGCCAGGCACACGAAAGTGGCAGCAGCGCCGCCGATGTAGATCGTGCGTTGCATCGCCTGCGGGATCACGTGGTAGTCCTTGCCTTGCAGGTAGGTGGTCCCGATCAGAGGCTGGTAGGTGCTTGCCGCGTTCGCCGGCGCACCCGGCTGTGGCTCGAGCCGATTCGCGGCCGCGCTACTCCTCGCCCATGAGTCCCGTCGTAGGTCTTCGCCACGAGTGCCCCTTCATTGATGTGCCCTGGGCGCACTGAAGAGCACGAAAGAACTTGATCTGGCCTCCCGAGGTGCTCGACCAGGACCGACCCAAGTTAAACATACAACGCTGTCGTTTTGAAGTGGTGATTTGACGCGCCCGGCTACCTGGCCGCGCGTGGACCGAGGTGTGCGGTGCGACGAGAGACGCGGTGTTCGTGGCCGCTTTGACGCTGCGGCGCGGTTCGGCCTGAACGGCTGAAATGCCTCATTTAGGCGAGACGGCCGGTCAAGGTGTGGTCTTTGTCGAGGTCGACGACCTGGGGAAACCACATTTTCGCTGTTCCTTGTTTTAAAGCGACAGGTATGTATGATTGGCGGCCATCGGGTACGGGCAGCAGTCGTACCTCCTTCGATCGCCAAAGGAGCAGCGCAGTGTCGGTCACGCGAATGGCGCTCGTCGGACTCGGGGCAACGGGGCTCGCCATCGGCGGGTCGCTCGCGAACCGGGTCAACTGCGAGCTCGTCGGGGCGGTGGACAAGAACCCTGACGTCGGAGGGAAGGACCTGGGTGACCTCCTCGGGCTCGGCCCGCTGGGGGTGGAGGTGGTCACCGACATCGAGCTGCTCCCCGACGTCGACGTGGCGGTGGTCGCCACGACGTCGGACCTCGTCCAGGTCGCCAGCACGCTGATGCCGTTGCTCGAGCGGTCGATCAACGTGGTGAGCATCTGCGAGCAGCTCGCGTTCCCCTGGCAAAGTCACCCGGAACTCGCGTCGAAACTCGATGCGGCGGCACGGGCCCACGGCGTCACGGTGCTGGGCACCGGAGCGAATCCGGGTGTCCTCATGGACACCCTGCCGCTGCTGCTCAGCGTGTTGACCCAGAGCGCCAACCGCGTCGTGGTGCGGCGGCGGACGAACATGTCGCGTTACGGCGCCATCCTGTCGAAGTTCGGGCTCGGACTGGCACCAGGGGACTTCGCCGCCGAGCGCGAGGCCGGAACCGTCATCGGGCACGTCGGTTTCGAGCAGGCGATCGCGGCGGTCGCCGCCGGATTGGGCTGGCAGCTGGACGAGATCGTTGTCGACGACGTCGAACCCGCCATCGTGAGCAGGTCCCGGCGACAGGGGGCGAACGCGGTGATCGAGGCCGGGACGATCTCCGCGGTCACCCATCGGGCACGTGGCCTGTGCGGCGGTGACGCGGTCATCGATCTGGAGATCATGTTCGGCTTCTTCGACGACAGCGACGACGTCCAGCCCGGCGACGAGTACCGCATCGAGGGGGGCGACCAGGTCATCACCTTGGCTTCCGCTACGGGTTTCGAGTCGTTTCTGAGCACGATCGCCGTCGCGGTCAACGTGGCGACAGCGGCGGTGGACGCACCCCCCGGGTTGCGCTCGATGGGCGAGCTTCCCGTGCTGGCGCTGGCGTCGAAGGGGACACGGATGCGAGTGGAGGCGATCTCGTGAGGCACAGTTTCCAAGCCCTGTCGCCGGCGCGTTTCCTCGCACGCTCGGCGGCGGTCTACGGGAACCGCACGGCCGTCATCGACGGCGAGTTCCGGATCACTTACGCCGAGCTGTACCACAGGGCGAAGCAACTCGCCGGGGCGTTGGTCGACCTGGATCTGCGCGCCGGTGGCCGGGTCGCGGTGCTCGCCATCAACAGGCACGAAATGCTTGAGGCGCACTACGGAGTTCCGTTCGCCGGCGGCGTCATCGTGCCGATCAACACGCGGCTCGGCGCCGCGGAGATCGCCTACATCCTGGACCACTCCGGCGCCGACATCATGATCACTTCGGAATCACTGGCGGACCTGGCCGCCGCGGCAGTCGCTCGGAGCCGACAGGTGATCACCGTTATCCACACCGGTGAAGGATACGAACGTGCGCTCGCTCAGGCCACGCCCTACGAGGCAATGGTCAGCGACGAACTGGGGCCGATAGCCATCAATTACACCAGCGGCACAACGGGTTCTCCCAAGGGCGTGGTCTACACCCACCGCGGTGTCTACCTTCAATCGCTTGCCATGGCGTTCCACGCCGGCCTGACGGCGGAGTCGTCCTACCTGTGGACCCTGCCGATGTTCCACTGCAACGGGTGGTGCTTCACCTGGGCCGTCACCGCGGCCGCCGCGACGCACGTGTGCCTGGACAAAGTGGACAGTCGCGTGGTGTGGCCGGCGATCGAAGATCACGGTGTCACGCACATGTGCGCCGCTCCCACCGTGCTGTCGGCACTGGTCCCGCCTTGTGAGGCCGGCGAGATCGGCGACCGGTCCATCTGGGTCGGGGTGGGCGGAGCACCGCCCGCGCCGGCGGTGCTGGCCCGGGCATCCGTGCGCGGGTTGCATGTGACCCATCTGTACGGCATGACTGAGACCTACGGCCCGGCCGTGATCAACCAGTGGAAGCCGGAGTGGGATCAGCGCCCGGCAGAGGAACGAGATCGCCTCGCGGCGCGCCAGGGTGTCGGCAACATCGTCTCCGAGCGGGTGCGTGTGGTCGACCCGGCCGGTGCTGACGTGCCCGCCGACGGCGCCACGATCGGCGAGATCGCGTTGCGCGGTAACAACATCACGCCTCGTTACTTCAACGACCCGGCCGCCACCGAGGCAGCCGTCCCGGACGGTTGGTTACGGACGGGGGACCTGGCCGTGCGCCATCCTGACGGTTACCTCGAGATCCGTGATCGCGCCATGGACGTGATCATTTCGGGTGGGGAGAACCTCACCTCGGTGGAAATCGAGCAGGCGCTGCTGTCGCACCCTGCGGTGGTCGAGGCGGCCGTCGTGGCGCGGCCGGACGAGCACTGGGGCGAGCGTCCGGTGGCGTTCATCGAGACCGCGGCCGGCGCTCAGGTGAGCGAGACCGAGCTTCGCGGGCACCTGGTGGCTCGCATCGCTCGGTTCAAGGTGCCGGACGCGTTCGAGTTCGGCACGCTTCCCAGAACCGCGACGGGGAAGATCCAGAAGTTCGTGCTCAAGCAACGGATTCGCGCCGCCTTCGCGACGGATGAGCCGGATCAGGTGGACACCCGGTAAACGGACACGCGGCATGATCCCGGACTTTGCCCCAACCAGCACACGCACAGCCGAGATCACGGGGTCTCGGTCCCATCACGGAAAAGGAACGTGACATGACCGACGCGGAGATTCGCACGCGCAACCTTGTCGACGGGGAACTGGTCGGCGCACGCAGCGGCCGCGAGCTCGAGGTGATCGAGCCGGCCACACAAGCCGTCCTCGCCCGGGTTCCGGCCAGTGATGCCGAGGATGTCGAGGCGGCGGTGACCTCGGCGACGAAGGCTTTCAAGTCGTGGAAGCGCACCACGCCGGGGGAACGGGCGGACAGGCTGCTCGCGCTGGCCGCTGCCGTCGAGGCCGACGCCGAGCATCTGGCCACCCTGGAGTCGCGCAACGTCGGCAAGCCGCTGCCGATGGCCCGCGAGGAAATCGGGTTCGTCGTAGACAATCTGCGGTTCTTCGCTGGCGCCGCCCGTTGCCTGGAGGGCCGCTCGGGCGGGGAGTACCTGGCCGGGTACGAGTCCTATGTGCGACGCGAGCCAGTCGGCATCGTCACCGGCATCGCACCCTGGAACTATCCGCTGCTGATGGCGACGTGGAAGTTCGCCCCCGCTCTCGCGGCGGGCAACTGCAGCATCCTCAAGCCGTCCCGGCAGACGCCGCTTTCCGCGCTGCACCTGGCGTACCTGGCGAAGGACGTGCTACCCGCGGGTGTGCTCAACGTGCTCGCCGGCAGCGCCGGAGACTTCGGTGACTCGCTGATCAGCGACCCGAGGATCGGCATGGTGTCGGTTACCGGCGATACGAGCACGGGCAAGCATGTCGCCCGCACAGCGGCGGAGCACGTGGCGAAGTCGCATCTGGAGCTAGGCGGTAAAGCGCCGGTCGTCGTGCTCGACGACGCCGAAGTGGACGCGGTCGTCGCCGGGATCGCGCTCGCCGGCTACGTGAACTCCGGGCAGGACTGCACCGCCGCTTGTCGGGTGATCGCCACTCCGGGCGTCTACGGCAAACTGGTCGAGCAACTCGTTCCCGCAGTCGAAGCGCTGAAGATGGGCGACCCGGCCGAAACCGAGGACCTCGACCTCGGGCCGGTCATCTCGGCGGCGCACCGTGACTCGATCCTGGGCATCCTCGGTCAGACCAACGGCAAGATCGCCACGGGCGGCCGCAAACGTGGCGACAAGGGCTTCTTCATCGAGCCGACCGTCGTCCTCGAACCCAGCCAGGACGACGTCGTGGTGCAGCGCGAGCTGTTCGGCCCGGTCGTTTCGGTGCAGCAGGCCCGTGACGAGGACCAGGCGTTCGAGTGGGCCAACGACGTCGATTTCGGACTCGCCTCCTCCGTCTGGACCCGCGACGTCAGCGCCGCGGTCCGCGCCGCCCGTGACCTGGACTTCGGCTGTGTGTGGGTCAACGACCACATCCCGGTCGTCTCCGAGATGCCCCACGGTGGGTTCAAGCAGTCCGGCTACGGCAAGGACATGTCGATCTACGGGCTCGAGGAATACACCCGCATCAAGCACGTCATGACGAAGTTCGCCTGAGAGGAAAGCAACACGTGAACGACAAGCAGGAATCCCAGGCGTCGGCCACTGACACGGGGGTGCCGTCGGGCAACGGTTCAGCCCACGAGTCCGGCAACAAGGTCGACCTCGCCATGCCGAAGCACCTCGATGACTTAGAACAGGCCTTCGTGGAGAAATGGCACGAGAACGCGACCGGCTGTTTCTCCTCGGGACATAAGTTCTGCCGCGAGGTCTGCCCTGTCACGCAGGTGACTCGCAACGAGAACCACACCCCGACCGCGTTCCACGCCAACGTGATCGCTCTGGAGAAGGGGCATCTAAGTGTCAAAGACGTCGCCGACGACTACGTCCACTGCACCCAATGCGGTGGCTGCGAGGTGCGTTGCCCCAACACGCTGATGGTCGGTGACTTCTACCGGGCACGGACCGAGACGGTGAAGGTCGTGCGCGCCATGCGGGCGATGCTGGTGGACAAGGGCCTCGACCGTGAGGGGTGGAAGGTCTGGAACCGGCTGACCAACGAGCTGAAGAATGAACCGGTCCTCGGTGTCGAGGGCGATCAGCCCAACGGTCAGGCGCAGGTCCGGGACTGGGCCGAGGGGCTGAACATCCCCATCGGCGGCGAGACGATCATGTTCGTTGACTGCGAGGCCGCCTACTACCGGACGTCCGTGCCGCGTGCCACCGCGCAGATCCTGCAGAAGGCCGGTGTCGAGTTCGGGCTGATGAACGAGCAGTGGTGCTGCGGCGGTCCGGCCGCGGAAATGGGTTACGTCGAGCAGTCCATGCGGTTCGCCCGCCACAACGTCGACGACTGGCGACGCTCGGGCGTCAAGCGGATCATCGCGATCGAGCCGCACGACTACGTCCACTTCACCGAGGACTACCCGGCCTACTTCGGTGCGGAGTTCGAATTCGAGGTCGTCCAGATCATCGACCTCGTCGCCGAACTCATCCGGGACGGCCGCCTCGAGCTGGTTAACCCCATCAACCGGGTGGCGACTTACCACGACCCGTGCCGGCTCAACAAGCGCAAGGGAATCCACGAAGCCCCGCGGGAGATCCTGCGCGCCATCCCCGGGCTGGACTTCCGTGACGTCGACCGCGTCACGCAGTGGTCCTACTGCTCAGGCGGCGGTGGGGGTCTGCCCATCGAAAAGCCGGAGATCACCGCCGAGATCAGCCGTCGACGCCTGGCGCAGGCGTCGACGTTGGACGTGGACCTGCTCGTCAGCGCGTGCGTCTGGTCCGAGCGGCCGCTGACAGCAGCAGGTGACGAGGCCGGTATCGAGGTGCGCGACATCATCGAGCTGGTCGCCGAGTCCGCCGGCATCGAGGTCGGTGGGAGGACCCAGGCATGACCGCGACCGTCAGGATCAGCAGCGAAGTCATCCAGCGGCTCGAGGAGATCGTCGACGAGCCGGGCGCGGTCCTGACCGGCCGCTCCAGCAGGTTCAACCGCGCGCGGGTGCCGGCACCCTTCCCAGTGCACCGGTGGGAGGAGTTCCTGCCCGACGTGGTCGTGTTGCCCCGCACGACGGAGCAGGTTTCGCGGATCGTCAAGCTGGCAAACGAATTCAAGATTCCGATCGTGCCGCGGGCCGGTGGCACGGGTCTGGCCGACGGCGCCGTCCCGATACGGGGCGGGATCCTCGTCGATGTGAAGCGGATGGACCAGATGAAGGAGATCGACCTGGTCAACAACACCGTCACAGTCGGGCCCGGCATCAACATGCAGACCCTCAACCGGCACCTCAAGCCGCACGGGGTGATCTATCCCGACGATCCGGCGTCCTACGCCTGCGCTCTCGTTGGCGGACGAATCGGCACCAGCGGCCTGTCCCTGCTCGGGGCACGCTACGGCCACACCCGCGACCTGGTGATCTCGTTCGAAATGGTGCTCCCGACCGGCGAGGTCATCGAGGTCGGCGACGGTGGCGGGCGCAAGATCCGCAAGTCCTCCACCGGGTACCACCTGAAGCACCTGTTCATGGGCCACCAGGGAACCCTGGGCATCGTCACCGAGGCGACGCTGGAACTGGTCCCGCGCGCCGAGACCGAGTTCGCGGCGTTCTTCCTGTTCGAGGACTACGAGACGGCCTACCGCACCTTCTCTCTGCTCGCGAAGAGCGGCTTGGCCACCCTGGCCGGGGTAATGCTGTTCGACCCGGAAAAAGTCGAGTACCTGCGACGCGACGACGAGGCCTACATCGTGCAGCCGGAGTGGGTGAAGGCCGTGTGCGCGGTGTCGCTGCTGGGGACCCGCGCCGAGGTTGAACCGGCTCATAAGGTCGTGATGCAACTCGGACGCAGCCTCGGCGGCCGCTACATCGGCGACGAGATCGCCTCGGGCGACTGGGCAGCGCGCCACGACCGCTACGCGAACCCGCTCCACGGCCGTGATGCGGACGGCAACGTCATCCCGATGTCGTGGCACTGCGAGGACGCGGCCATCCCCTACAGCGAGGTTCCCGAGGTGCTGCGCAAGTGGCACGAAATCGCGCGCCGCTACTGCGAGCAGTACGACATCTTCGACGACTGGGGAGCTTTCGCCTACACCAACGCGCCGCACAAGCCCTGGGGAGACATCCTCCTCGAAATCGACATGGGGCTGTGGGAGGACCACATGGACGAGGCGTCCTGGAACGCCTTCGTCTCGCTCAAACGCGAGATCGCACAGGTCGCGATCGAGCACGGAGGCTCCATGTCGGCCTGCCACGGAGCCACCCGTGCGGGTGACGCGGAACTGGTGCCGACCGAGATGGGCGCCTCCTGGGAAGTCATGAAGACGATCAAGAGGGCGCTGGACCCGAACAACATCATGAATCCCGGCAAGCAGAGCCTCGACGAGGCATACCCGGATGGAGCTCGGTCGTGAGCAGCAGCCCCTACCGGTTCGGCCACTACGTGCCGTCCGAACAGGTCCCCCCTGAACCGGAGCGCGTCACCAACCAGGTCGTGCAGCGCTTCGAGCATGTCTTGGAGGTCGATCCCAAGCGGATGACCAGGTTCCGGCAGCAGAAGATGCCGGCCTGGGACACCAAACGCATCGTCGCCGCCAGGTGGGATCACCTCGACGCAGTACATCGTGAGTTCGCCGACGAGGTGCTGCTGGCGGGTGAGGGGCCGGACCCCGGCCCGCCGTCCGGTCCGGATCAAGACAAAGGAGCCAACCAGTGACCATCAAGGCAGTCGTCTACGGTGTCGGCGCGATGAACTCCATCGCGACGCGCCTGCTCCTGGACAAGGGCGTCGAGATCGTCGGCGCGATTTCGCGCAGTGAATCCAAGGTCGGCAACGATCTCGGCGAGGTCGCCGGCATCGGCCGAAGCCTGGACGTGGTGATCAGCAACGACCCCCACGAGGTGTTCGAGCGGACTCGACCGGACGTCGCGGTCATCGCCGTCAACAGCTACATGACCGATGCCGTGGAACAGCTGCGGGTCTGCGCCGAGCACGGCGTCAACGCCGTCACCCTCTCGGAAGAGGCCCTCTACCCCTGGCAGACCTCGCCCGAGATCACCCGTGAGCTCGACGAGATCGCCAAGCGTACCGGCGCCACCCTCACCGGCACCGGCCACCAGGACACCTACTGGGTGAACATCGTGGCGTTGATGATGGGCACGGCCCACCGCATCGACACCGTGACCGGGCACGCGAGCTGGAACGTTGACGACTACGGCCCGGAGGTCGCCGGCGACCAGCAGGTCGGCAAAACCGTCGAAGAGTTCGACGAGTGGCTCGCCAGTACCGAGCGCCCGCCCACCTTCGGGCGCAACGTGCTAGACGCGCTGGTCGCCGACACGGGGCTGACGGTCAAGTCCGTCACGTCCAACACGCGTCCCGACATCGCCGAAACGTCCATGTTCTCCCGGGCGCTGCAGCGCGAGATCCTCCCCGGCCAGGTCGTCGGCTTCACAGACATCGACGAGATCGTCACCACCGAGGGGCCCGTTTTCAACTTCGAAATGTCCGGCCGCGTCTACGGCGCGGGCGACGGGGACATCAACGAGTGGGAGATCAAGGGCGAACCCGACCTCGTGCTTTCCAATGGGACGGTGCCGACCCAGGTCACCACCTGCACCCAGCTGGTAAACCGGATCCCCGACGTCATCGCCGCGCCCGCCGGCTTCGTGACCGTGGAAAAGCTGCCGCGGCTGCGCTACCGCACCTTCCCCCTGCACACCTACCTGGGCAGGTGAGCGATGCCCGCGACCTTTTTCTCGGCGGACTTCGGCGAGCAGGTCGACACGAACGCGCTCACGCAGAACCTGCTCTACATCCTGTCGTCGACGGCGGTTGTCCTCGCTCTGCTCGGGCTGATCCTCATCGACACGGGTCTGGTCAGGCGGCAGAACGTGCTCACGACGAGCATCCAGAAGATCATCGGGTTCCTCATCGGAACCGTCGCCTACATGGTCGGTGGGTTCGCCCTGTGGAACTTCCAGTACTACCAGGCTCTCGGGGTCGAGGCGAGCTTCGGTCAGGCATTCAAGGACTGGTGGTTCGGCGGGTCGCTGCTGCGTGAATACGCACAAAACGTCGATCCCGCGGTGGCACCGGGCGTGGGAAACTCGCAGATCTTCTTCGCGTTCCTCGCCCTCTACGGCGGGTTCGTGTGCGCCCTGCTGCACACCAGCGTCTCCGAGCGCATCCGCAGCGGGCCGTACTACATCATCTGCGCCGCTGTGGGCGGGATCGTCTATCCGGTCCTGCTCTGGCTGACGTGGGGATCGACGAGCCCATTGACCAACGCTGGCGTGCACGACTTCGTCGGCGCGTACACCTCCTACATCTTCGCCGGGGTGTTCGGCCTCGTGCTGACCTTGCGGTTGCGACCGCGAGCAGGCCTGTTCCCGAAACCGGGCAAGCCCGCAAGCTGGATTCCCAACAGTGTCCCGCTGGCCGCGCTCGGTGTCGTGGTGCTCCTGTTCGCCGCTCCGCTCATCGTCATCGGATGCGGGTTCATCGTTCCCGGCGAGGGCTTCTACGGCGTCTCAATGACCACCACCGGCCTCGGCCTGATCTACGTCAACGTGATCGTCTCGTTCGTCGGAGGCGGGGCGGTGGGAGCGGTGATCGCCTACGCCACTGGCAACCCCACCCACGCGCTGTTGGGACCGTTGGCTGGGTACGTCGCGAACACCGCCGGTTTCGACGTGCTCAAACCGTGGGAGACGTTGCTGGTCGCCGTGGCCGGGCAGCTGGTGGTCGCGGCCGTATACACATTGGTCAACCGCCGCGGTATCGACGACGCGAAAGTCTTCCCGCTGGCCTGCGCTGCCATCGTGGGTGACCTGATCGTCGGCGCCCTCGCCTGGGGCACGCCTACCGGGGGGTACTTCGGGCTCACCGGCGAGTTCGGCTTCCAGCACGCTCACATCACGTTGTGGTGGCAGCTGGTCGGCGTCGCGGTCACTGTCGCCATCGCCGTCGTCTCCGCGCTGCTGCTGGTGTTCGTGCTGGGCGCGGTGATGAAGCTGAGGGTCACCGAAGAGGACGAGATCACCGGCGCGGACTCAGTGGAGTGGACACCCAAAGCGAAGCCGAATCCGCTGTCCATGCCCGCTGACCCGGCGGTGCGCACGGGCTGAGACGAGTAAGGGGGCCGATCGACCACCAGGTCGATCGGCCCCTCGCTCATGCGCAAGTGGCCTGCCCCAGGATGATGCCGCTACCGGAGCCGTTGGATCTCGCTGCGTGCGACTCCCAGCGTCCAGCCCGACCAGTCGACCAGGCGTTCGGACTGGTCGAGGCCCAGCGCCTCGCCGCGCACGGCTGGCACCCGTTCCCCTGGCATCCACCGCGCCGAGTTGGCCGCCACGACCAGGCGTTCGTCGTTGAAGACAACCGCATCGGCTGCGAGCGCGCGCAACTGCTCCACGAGCAGGCCCTCCGCGGCATGGGCAGACAGATCGATGCCCGCGACACCCGCGAACTGCGAACCGCAGTTGGCCGCAACGGTCAGCGTCACCACGATGTGGTCCGAACCCGAGTAGTCCAGATAGGGCCCGGTCAAGCACGCTCCGCGTGTTGATCGTGCTCGCGAGTACCAGTCCATGCGCACGTAGTCGTAGGCGTCGACGTCCGAGGTGTCGAAATTGAGCCGCAGCCGCCTGGCCGCACCATCGCGTTTCTGCAGCCACAACATGTACCGCTCGCAGTCGTCGACCAGTCCTGGCGCCGCGATGAAACCGGCGCCGATGATGGATCGCGCGGAATGGACGAGCCGCTCCACCGAGGGCACCAGATCGTCAAGTGCGGCTTCGGAGATGGCCGAGTTGTCGTCGCCGTCGTGAGGAGGTTCGGCGATCGCGGTCACCGCCGCCGCCAGATCCGCAACCGGGGCGCGCCAGCTCTCGAGGAGTTCATTCAGGCGCTGCCGGACCCGGTCAACGCTCGCCCGACGGGTCTCGAGACCGCCTTCCCCGGTCACAGCGGGCTCCTGATCGCATCGACGAGCGCGAAACGGCCCGAGGTCAGGCGCCGGAGGTTGTTGCGCACGTGCTGCTCGGCCAGCGTGCCAGCCTGAACGCCGTCCTCGGCCGAGATCGCCGCAGCGATGTCCCGGTGTTCGATCGCGATCTTCTTCAGCTCGCTGTCGGGCAGGTGGGATCCCCAGAGCATGCCGACCGTTTCGGCCTGCAGCGCCACCTCACGCCGGGTCAGCCGTTGCGAACGCGTCGCGATCGCGATCTCGATGTGGAACCGGCTGTCGGCCTTGATCCGCGCCCCGCGGGTCTCCGCCGAGGCCAGCTGGTCGGCCAGGGACAGGATGCGCTCCACGTTTGAAGGAGACGACCGCTCGGCGGCCAGCCGGGCAGCCAGCCCCGCGATCGCGGTCTGCTCATCGGCGATGTCGCGCAACTCCGCGGAGGTGAGAGCCGCCAGCCGAGCCATGTCCGGTTCTTCGTCTGGTTCCAGGGAGCGCTTGACGAACGTGCCGCCCCAGCGGCCTCGTCGGGTCTCCACCAGTCCGCGGTCGCGCAGCTCCGCGATCGCTTCACGCAAGGTGACCGGGGAAACCCCGAATTGGGCTGCGAATTCCGACTCCGGGGGAAGCCTCTCCCCGTCGCGCAGCAACCCCAGATGAATGGCCTCGGTGATGCGAATCGCGATCTCGCCAGCGCGGCCGGCTGCGCCCAGTGGTGCGATCAGAGCTGTTCGCTCGCCGTCCAATCCGCCCCCTCGTTGCCTGCAGAGCCGCGTGTCAACCCTGACGAGACCCCCAATACGCATAATACTGTAGGTTTTCCGTCGGGAGCGGCTGCGGACAGGGGAGTGACAAGGTCGATGCGGCTGAGCCGGAATGAAGCGGTGTTCTGCCTCATGCGGCGAGGTCGCTGCTCGCCTCCCATCGCGTCGCCGACGCGCCTGGTGCCGCGGCGCTGAGCCGTTGGCAGAAGCCGGGCATGGCTCACCGAACAGGTACGAAGTACCGATCGAGGACCTCCTGAGCGACACCTTTCCGGCAGGATGACACACGGGCTCGCCAGGGTGGCAGCAAATGGGTTCGTCGCCCGGCGACATCGTGATCCGATCGTCGACCCGATCACGGTCGGTCGGCTTTTCAGAGTTCACGGGCACCCGCCATCCGCAGCGCGAACTCCGTGTGCTGCCACGCGACCTCGTTCTCCGTCGGCCCGGCGTCCTCGCGGAACCACACCGCCACCCCCATGCCGAGATCGAGGATCGCGTACGCCGCCAGGCGGGCCGAGTCAACGCGGAAATCGCCAGTCGAGATGCCATCTGCGATCAGGTCCTCGAAGCGATTGGCGTATTCCGCCCGGTGGCCGAGCACAACCGCGCGGTAGGGCTCGACGAGGCTGCGCAGTTCTCTGTTGCCGACGAACGCCTCGCGGCGATGTCGCGCGTGATAGCGCACGTGTGCGTCCACAGCTCGGCGCAAGCGTTCGGCGGGGGTACCGGAGCCGGCGACGGCCAGTCGATGTCTCTCGAGTAGTTGTTCCATGGTGTTGGTCGTGATAGTTGCCAGCAGCTCCTGCTTCGACGAGACGTGCTTGTACAAGCTGGCGCCACGGATACCCACTGCGGCACCGATATCTGCCATCGTGGTGGCCTCAAAGCCGCGGCGGACGAACAGGTCGAGTGCGGCGTTCCGGATGTCCGCCGCCCGCCCCTTGCGTCGCCGCTCGGGCACACCTACCTCCTCGGGCAATGATCCGATAGCCGCCAGTGTGACATGTCTTGCAGGGCACTTGTCCGTCAGTGTGACGGGGGTTGCCATGAAGGCTAACAGGCATTAGCCAATGGGGTGACGATATGAACCGGCCGGCCGCGGTCACCGCGAGCGAGCGCAGCCTGCGGGCCCAGGATGTGGTCAACGCGGCGGACGGCTGGGCCGGCGAGGTCGCCGCTCTGGCCGGGCTGACCGTAATGGGCAAGAGAAACTACCTACCGCGTCGACCTCGGCGGGGACCGTCCGGTGATCCTTCGCATCGCAGCCGAACCGGGGCGCCAGACGCGCTCCGAGCGCGAACTTCCAGCACGGTGATCACCGCTGATGCCAACCACACCAGCGCCGATTTCGCCGCCGAGGCCGACAAAGCCGGGACGTTCTGGCTCCTGCTGGCGAAGGGGCAACCGCCCCCCGCCTGCACCGGAGGCTGACAAGCCTGCCCTGGAACAACCAAGGCCGCGTAGTTAGCCCGTGGGTGGGGGCGTCAAGTGTTCCCGCTGAGACTGGTGGACGGGGTGATCCAGGCTGGCGCGAGGGCGTAGGCTC
>NZ_JBSFLZ010000097.1:0-28270 GCF_053599315.1 Saccharopolyspora sp. NPDC000995 | reverse complement strand
GCCCGGCCGGCGGCGGTTAGCCAGCCGTCGGTCCCGACAAGACCGCGGGCGCGCATGCCGTCGATGACCGCGGTCAGCTGCGCGGCAGGCAGATGATGGACTCGGCCGAACTCCTTGGCGGGCATGTCAACGGACAGGGCGTGCAGCACGTGGGCCTCCGTCCCGCCGACGCCCTCGGCCATCAACGCGACGGTATGGCCGTCGCCGCGGTGCTCGCGGAGCAGG
The DNA here is from genome assembly GCF_053599315.1 of Saccharopolyspora sp. NPDC000995. Taxonomy (NCBI): domain Bacteria; kingdom Bacillati; phylum Actinomycetota; class Actinomycetes; order Pseudonocardiales; family Pseudonocardiaceae; genus Saccharopolyspora; species Saccharopolyspora sp. NPDC000995. Next base: position 28,045 of record NZ_JBSFLZ010000097.1, on the reverse strand, counting down.
GTGGCCGCGTGCCACAGCCGGGCCACGGACTCCTGCGGTACCGGGAGCACGCGGAGGGCGGCATAGAGGGCGCGTCCCTCCACCGGTGCGCTGGTCGCCGCCCTTATCAGGAGGTCGCCGGCGCGCGCGACGCTAGGATCGTCGGCGAGTTCACCGAGGATCCGCCGTATCGCCGCGACGCATCCCCGCTTGCGGGCGGCCAGCGCCGTCTCGGGCGTGGTCAGGTCCCAGACCTGCGGGAGGTGGCGTGCCACCTCGCCGGGGGCGAAGTTGTAGAAGACCGCGTGGACCACCTCAGCCGGCACCGCCCGACCGAACGGCGCGGCCCGACCGGCGAAGTAGGCGTCCCACTGGTTGCGCAGGCCCAACGACATCAGGGCATCGTCCGCCCCATCGGCAAGATAGGGCACCAGGCCGACGGGCTCGACCAGGTCGTACATGCGGCGGGCTACGGGCTGCGGGTGCGACATCTCATCCCCTGTGATCGTGGCGGTGCCCTCGTGGCGGGCCGCTCATCTACTCCACGAACGGCTCATCCAGTTCCGACACCAAGCTTTGTGGCCCTCGTGGTGCTGCTCAAGTGCTACCAACGGCTGGGCTACTTTCCCAAACTCACGGATGTACCAGCGATTGTCGTCGACCACGTGCGCGGCAAGCTCGACCTGGCCGACGACGTCAACGCCGAGGCGGACGCCGAGCGCACCGGGAAACGGCACCGCCCGAGTCCTGCTCGCCCACCACGGCAACGGGCTACGACTGCACCAACTCCGCCACTCCTCGGCCACGCACCTCGGTGAGGCTAACGCCCACGCACGTTCCTGCTCGGCCTGTTCTAACCGCCATGCGGCCCGTGTCACCCGCGCCAGCACCCGCCGCTCACGACGGCTTTCCTCGATCCGCTCACTGATCGTCACCCGAACAGCGTGCCAGCCAAGACGTTCAGCAAACTGGACGCCTTGCCGGTGCTCTCCGCTCCACTGCTACCGAGACCGCTAGCCGCTGCAGCGACCCGAAGCAACTCCCGAATGCCTGCGGCCACGGGCAGGGTCAGGGCCACTGCGCCAGGACCGTGACGGTGCCCGGGTCGACCTCGGTGAAACCGGCGTCGCGGACCATCGCCACCCGCGCCTGCCGCCAAGCCGTTTCCGGGTCGTCGCGCGGGTGCAGGCGCGCCCAGGTCGCCACGTCAGCCTGCCGCACCGAGCAGCGAAACCCGTCGGCCACCCAACGCTCCAGCTCGGCGTCCAGGCCTGCCCCGTGCAGCAGCGCCGCAAGGATCATCGTCGCGTGCCCGACCTGCGCCGCGGACTTCCCGGCGCTCATCGGCACATCAGGGTTCAGCCACAGCGTCGGGGCATCCGGTGCCGGCGCTCCCGGCTCGTCGGCGGACAACTCGCTGCCGGAGATCTGCAACCGGCTGAGCTCTTTGGGCATGTCCGCCACGGGCATCGGGAGGAACGCCCGCACCTCGGAGTTGCCCACCACAGCGGTGCGCCCGGGCAACGACCGGACCGCATCCCAGTGCGCGCCGCGTGCCCGCCGCGCCACCTTGCGGATGCGCCCGGAGATCCAGGTGTGCATCGCCTCGTGCCACTCACCGCCCGGCTTGCAGCGCTCGTCGAGGCACACCGCGATCGCCGCCGCCGCGGCCGCCTCCAGCAGCGCCGTGCGGTCCGGCGGCTCGCGGCGCTCGATCCTCAGCACCATCGGCATCAGGACCACGTTCTCCGGATCCTCGTCGGAGGTGTCCGCAGTGGCCTCCCCCGGCAGCGCCAGCCACGAGGCGTACCGGGCGATCAGCGGGTCGATGACGGAGAAGGCGGCGGAATCAGGCACATTGCGATTATCCGATTCCTGACCACAAATATTCCGCCCCACCGCGGACGTCACACATCCAGCGGCACCCGCCGCAGCACACCGTCCTCGGCGTCCGCCGTCTCGATCTCGGCACGCGTCACGCCGAGCACAAACAGCACGGTGTCCAGAAACGGGTACGACAGCGCGGTGTCGGCGACCTCCCGCAGCGCGGGCTTGGCGTTGAACGCCACCCCGAGCCCGGCGGCCGTAAGCATGTCGATGTCGTTAGCCCCGTCGCCGACTGCGACGCACTGCGCCGCCGGCACCCCGAAGGACTCGGCGAACCGCCGCAATGCCTTCGCCTTTCCGGGGCGGTCCACGATCTCCCCGACGACCCGTCCGGTCAGCTTGCCGTCCACGATCTCCAGCTCGTTCGCGGCGCTGAAGTCCAGCCCGAGCTCGTCCACCAGCTGGTCGATGATCTGGGTGAACCCGCCGGAGACGACGCCCGTGTGGAAGCCCAGGCGGCGCAGCGTGCGGATGGTGGTCCGGGCGCCGGGGGTGAGCTCGAGCTCCGCGGCGACGTCGTCGAGCACCGAGGCGGGCAGGCCCTCCAGCACGGCGACCCGCTGCCGCAGCGACTCGGCGAAGTCCAGCTCGCCGCGCATGGCCCGCTCAGTAACCTCGCGGACCTCTCGCTCGCAGCCGGCCCGCGCGGCCAGCATCTCGATGACCTCGCCCTGAATGAGCGTGGAGTCCACGTCGAAGACCACCAGCCGCTTGGCGCGGCGGGCCAGCCCGGTGCGCTCGACGGCCAAGTCCACGCCGATGCGCGCGGCCAGGTCGGCCATCGCCGAGGTCAGCGCGTCATCCGAGCCCTCGCCATCGACTGGGACGCTGACCTGCAGTTCCAGCCCGGTCACCGGGTAGTCGGCGACACGGCGGATGGAGTCGATGTTCACGCCGATCTCGGCCAGGCCGCGGGCGACCTCGCCGAAGCTGCGGGCGGTGACCGGCTGCCCGAGCACCACAACGACGTGCGTCGAGCCGAGCTTTGCGGCGCCGCCGTCCTCGGTGCCGATCGCCACGTCGATGGCCATGCCGACGGTGGCCATCGCCTGCTCGACGGCCTCCTGCAGTTGCTCCGGGTCGCGTTCGGTGGACACCAGCACGCCGAGAACCAGTTGACCGCGGATCACCACCTGTTCCACGTCGACGATGTCCACCCCGTGCCGGGTCAGCGCGGCAAACAGCACGGAGGTGACCCCCGGCTTGTCCTTTCCGGTCACGGTGATCAACACGGTAGTCGCGTTCACGACAGCGGTTTCCTCTCTAAACCCCAGACAAACGTTGAGCCCCGGCGGGACACAGCCCGCCGGGGCTCATCGTCGAGCTAGCCCCACCCTGGCACAGTTCTACCGTGCGGGGCTAGCGCCCAAGTCACTTCTCGGATTTCTCCGAGGCACCGACCGCCGGGTTCGCCTCGTGCTTGTGCGCGAGGGTCTTGCCGGTGAGGCTGAGGTGCCCCTCCAGCCGCATCCGCTCGGAGATGTGCGGGTAGTGAAGCTCGAAGGCCGGGCGCTCGGAACGGATCCGGGGCAGCTCGGTGAAGTTGTGCCGCGGCGGCGGGCAGGAGGTCGCCCACTCCAGGGAGTTGCCGTAGCCCCACGGGTCGTCGACCGTGACGACCTCGCCGTAGCGGTAGCTCTTGAAGATGTTGTAGAGGAACGGCAGCATCGAGGCGCCCAGGATGAACGCGCCGATCGTGGAGACCGTGTTCAGCGCGGTGAACCCGTCGGACTCCAGGTAGTCGGCGTACCGGCGCGGCATGCCCTCGTTTCCCAGCCAGTGCTGCACCAGGAACGTGCCGTGGAAGCCGATGAACGTCAGCCAGAAGTGCAGCTTGCCCAGCCGCTCGTCGAGCATCCGGCCGGTCATCTTCGGGAACCAGAAGTAGATACCGGCGAAGGTCGCGAACACGATCGTGCCGTAGAGCACGTAGTGGAAGTGCGCCACCACGAAGTAGGTGTCCGAGACGTGGAAGTCGACCGGCGGCATGGCCAGCAGGACACCGGTGAGACCGCCGAAGAGGAAGGTGACAATGAAGCCGACGCTGAAGATCATCGGCGTTTCGAAGGTCAGCTGCCCCTTCCACATGGTGCCGATCCAGTTGAAGAACTTCACCCCGGTCGGGATCGCGATCAGGAACGTGGTGAACGCGAAGAACGGCAGCAGCACGGCGCCGGTGGCGTACATGTGGTGCGCCCACACCACGACCGACAGGGCCGCGATGCCCAGCGTCGCGAGGACCAGACCCGTGTAGCCGAACAGCGGCTTACGGCTGAAGACCGGGAAGATCTCCGACACGATGCCGAAGAACGGCAGCGCGACGATGTAGACCTCGGGGTGGCCGAAGAACCAGAACAGGTGCTGCCAGAGGATCACGCCGCCGTTGGCCGGGTCGAACACGTGCGCACCGAGGTGCCGGTCGGCCATCAGGCCCAGCAGCGCAGCGGTAAGGATCGGGAACGCCATCAGGATCAGCAGGCTCGTGACCATGATGTTCCAGGTGAAGATCGGCAACCTGAACATCGTCATGCCGGGGGCGCGCAGGCAGACCACGGTGGTCAGCATGTTGACCGCACCGAGGATGGTGCCCAGACCGGAGACCGCCAGACCGGCGATCCACATGTCCGCGCCGTGGCCCGGCGAGTGCAGCGCGTCCGACAGCGGGGTGTAGGCGAACCAGCCGAAATCGGCGGCGCCACCCGGCAGCAGGAAACCGCTGACGACCATCAGGCCGCCGAACAGGTACAGCCAGTAACCCAGGGCGTTCAACCGCGGGAACGCGACGTCCGGGGAACCGATCTGCAGCGGCAGAATGTAGTTCGCGAAGCCGAAGAGGATCGGCGTCGCGTACAGCAGCAGCATGACCGTGCCGTGCATGGTGAACAGCTGGTTGTACTGCTCCTGCGACAGGAACTGCAGCCCCGGAACGGCCAGCTCCCCGCGGATCAGCATCGCCATCAGGCCACCGACCAGGAAGAACGCCATCGACGTGACCAGGTAGAGGATGCCGATTTGCTTGTGGTCCGTGGTGCGGAACATCCGCGCCAGGAATGACCCCTTGACCGTTTTGCGCACCGGATAGGGGCGCGTGGCGATCGGCTGTGGCGCGACGGCCGTCACGGTGCCTCCTGCACTCCCTTTGAAGCCTCATCGAACCCGACTGGGTCCGCCCCGACCCGGTTGGGCCGGTTGACAGCACGCGACACCCTGCAGGACCCCTGCAGCACAAGTCCAGTCGCGATGCCTGCCGACTGCGGATACTAGTCCGGGCCTCCGACCGTAGTTCGGCCGGGCCGTAGCCACCCTATTCATTGGGACGGGCACCGTCACCCGCAGTGAGATCCACCCGACAGCGCGCGCACGCGGCGATGTCGCCCGCACGCGCCTGCGAGGTGCCGGTTAGCCTACGAGGCAAGAGGTCCGGCAGCCCACCTGCGATCAGCCGCTACCGATCAACGGGCCGCCCTGGGACGACGTCCACCAGATCCTGGAGGGGAAGCACGTGCGGAGGAGCACGATCATCGGCGCCGTGCTGGCCGGCGGTCTCGCACTCGCGGGCTGCACGCCGAGCGAGGCACCCAGCGACCAGCCACCGGCCCCCGGCACGCCGCCGCCCGCGACCGCGCAGCCGCACGCCGAGCACGGCACCGGGTCGACCGGCGAGCACACCGCGACGGACCGCGAGTTCGCGCAACAGCTGCTCGCCAACCGGCAGCAGGTGTCGAAACTGGCCGACCTGGCCGCCACCAACGCGCAGAGCGGCGAGGTCAAGTCGCTTGCCGCGGAGCTAAAGCAGTCGGTGCAGCCGCAGGTCGAGCAGCTGAACGGGTTTTTGAACTCCGCCGCCGGCCACCAGTCGGGCAGCGCCCCGGAGGACGAGGCCGAGAACTCCGCCGATGCTGGCCTGCAGACCGACCAGCAGCTGCAGCAGCTCTCGAAGGCCTCGGGAGCGCAGTTCGACCAGCAGTGGAAGCAGGCGATGCTATCGCTGCAGGGGGGCGCCGGGAAGCTCGCCCGCACCGAGCAGGAGGAAGGCTCGGCGCAGGCGATGCGCAAGCTGGCCGAGGAACTCGTGGCCGACGAGCAGCGGACGACGACCAAGCTCAACTCGCTCTGAGCTGACACGGTTTCACCAGGTGAAGGGCACCTTCTGCCAACTCGGCAGAGGGTGCCCTTCACTGTTGGTGCGGCGTCGAGCGCCGCGCCCGCCGCGTTTACCTACCGCGGTCGATCACGCTGATGCACTGGCTGCGCAACGCTCCTTCGTCGCGACTGGTCGAGCTGCTCATGAGTGAACATTCAGCTGGTGTGCTGACGGTGGGCGGTTGTGACGTGGCGTTGTGCCCGACCCTGGTGGTGTCGGTCGGGTGATCAGTGAAGTGATGGCCCGGTCGCCGAGCAGGTAGTGGGTGTAGAGCTCGGTGCACGCGACCAGCAGGTACTTCTCGGCTTTCTTCTTGCCCGGCTTGGGTGTGCGTGACCCGACCCGCAGTGGGGTTTCATCGCAGCAGACAGCGAAGGCCAGGGTGATCAGCGTGCGGATGCGCTTGTCGACCTCGGTCAGCAGCCCCGCTCTGCGGGTACGCCGTTTCGCCAGTCAGCGACTGGAGCTGGGTAACGCGGGGTGAATACCCTCGGAATAAAGAAGAATCGTCCTTCCGGTGCCGTGTAGGACCGTTTGCGAACCTCATCCGTCGAACCCGTGCGCGGCACCGCGGATGTGCGGCGGTTCCCGGCCGAGCCAGGCGGCGCGAAAAATCACGTGCTCTCCTCGGGCGCGGCTGCTAGCGTCGAGATCGTTCGTGATCGACGACGCGCGTGGAACGGGAGGTGAGATCTCATGGTTGCCCTGGTGATAGCTGCTGCGAGCAGCGCCCGGACCGTTCTCACGTTCCGAGTCCCGGTCTAAGGCGCCGTCCCAGCTGATGCGTCCGCCGCGTTGCGGACATGTCTGCACGCGTCTGCACCGGGCTCCCTTCACCAGGAGTTCCTTCCGTTGCCACAAAACAGTTCTGCTTCCCCGGACGAACTCGCCGTGCGTGACGCGTTCTTCGCGTTGCACCACGGCCTGCCCCGACAGGGGCCGGATCCGACGCGACCACCCGGCACCTGCTCCAACTAGCCGAACCGCTGCGGGCTGGACCGCGAGCGCTCGATCCGCTGCGCACCACTGAGGCCAACGCTGCCGCCGCGACCCGAGCCGGGTACGAGGTGGTCGCGACCTACCACCTGCCGGGACCGGACTGGCTCGACGAGTACTACGCCCCGCTGGCCGGGTGTATCGCCGCGGCCGACCTGACCGTGCCCTGGATGTGCAAAGCGGTCGCCGCCGCTCGATCCGAGATCGAACTTCGTCGAGCGCACGGCCGCGACTACCGCTACACCGGCTATGTCCTGCGCCCCGAGAACGTGGAGAGCCCCAAGATGTGGACCACCCGCCCGGAGACCGAAGCCGACGTCCCAGCAATCCGCGCGGTCAACCTCGACGCCTTCCCCACCGCTGTGGAGGCGGGCGTGATCGAGGCGCTGCGCAAGGATCCGGCGTGGATCGACGGACTTTCCATCGTGGCCGAGAACGCGAACGGTGAGGTCGTCGGCCATTCGCTGCTCACGCGCAGCCACGTCAGCGGCTTCCCGGTCCTGACCCTCGGGCCGTGCGCTGTGCTGCAGCGCTTCCAGCGCACCGGAGCGGGCTCGGCGGCGATCCGGGCCGGGCTGGAAGCGGCGCGCGCGATGGGCGAGAAGCTGGTCCTCGTGCTCGGACATCCCGAGTACTATCCGCGCTTCGGGTTCAAGAGGGCGTCGGAGTTCGGGATCGGCCTGACGATCGAGGTCCCGGACGAGGCCATGATGGCCCTCCCACTCGACCCGGAAGCCGAAATCCCCAGCGGCAAGGTCCGGTACCCGGCCCCGTTCGGCATCTGACCCACAATGGGAGTCGAGGGTGCGCAGCCAACCGGGCTTGTGCACTCACGACCCCGCACTAAGCGGCGTCGAACTCCCCGGCCTTGATGCGCCCGACGAACGAGCCCACCAGCCCCAGCCCGACGCCCCGACCCACTACTCCACCTCCGCGCGGGACACGACGACACCTGAACGCGACGAGAGTCCCGCTCACCTGGCGGAGCCGGGCGGCCGGGACTCTCGGTCGGTGTCGCGCTCAGTCCTTCTTGCGGCGGAAGAGGCGAAGGATCGGGTCGTAGCGGCGGTCCGCCACCCGCTCCTTCAGCGGGATCAGCGCGTTGTCGGTGATGCGGATGTTCTCGGGACAGACATCCGTGCAGCACTTGGTGATGTTGCACAGACCCAGGCCGTGTTCGCCGCGTGCTTCCTCCGGGCGGTTCTCCGCCGCGTCCAGCGGGTGCATTTCGAGCTCGGCCACCCGCATCAGGAAGCGGGGCCCGGAGTACGCCTGCTTGTTGTCGTCGTGATCGCGGATGACGTGGCAGGTGTTCTGGCACAGGAAGCACTCGATGCACTTGCGGAACTCCTGCGACCGCTGCACGTCCACCTGCTGCATCCGGTACTCGCCCGGCTCCAGCCCTTCCGGCGGCGCGAACGACTGCACCTCACGGGCCTTCACGTAGTTGTAGGAAACGTCCGCGACGAGGTCCTTGACCAGTGGGAACGTCCGCATCGGCGTGACCGTGATCGTCTCGGCCGGCTCGAACGTCGACATCCGTGTCATGCACATCAGCCGGGGGCGGCCGTTGATCTCCGCCGAGCACGAGCCGCACTTGCCCGCCTTGCAGTTCCACCGCACCGCCATGTCCGGACACTGGGTGGCCTGCAACCGGTGGATGATGTCGAGCACCACCTCGCCCACGTTGACCTCAACGGTGTAGTCGCGGAGCTCGCCGTCGGCCGAACCGCGCCACACCCGGAAGTGCGCCTGGTATCCCATCAGAGCCCCTTCACCTCGACGTCCGCCAGCTCTTCCTCTGTGTAGTACTTGCGCAGTTCCTCGACCTTGAACAGCTCCAGCAAGTCCCCGCGCATCGGCAGCTGCGACTGCTCTAGGACCTCGACCTGCTCGTCGCCGATCCCGCACGCGAGCAGCTTGCGCCGCCACTTCGACTCCATCACCGGGTGGTCGTCGCGGGTGTGGCCGCCGCGGCTCTCCGTGCGCAGCAGCGCCGCCCGCGCCACGCATTCGCTTACCAGCAGCATGTTCCGCAGGTCCAGCGCCAGGTGCCAGCCCGGGTTGAACTGCCGGTTGCCCTCCACTGCGAGGTGTTCGGCGCGCGCCTTGAGGTCCCGCAGCCTCTTCAACGCCTGCCGCATTTCCTCGCCCTTGCGGATGATCCCGACGAGGTCGTTCATCACCTGCTGCAGCTCGGCGTGCAGCGCATAGGGGTTCTCCGCGTTCGGCGCGGCAGCGGACTCGAACGGATCCTGCGCGCGACGGGCCGCAGCGTCCACATCGGACTGGCCGATGTCCGGCCGCGCCCCGAGCCCCGCGACGTACTCGGCGGCACCAGCACCCGCGCGGCGACCGAAGACCAGCAGGTCGGACAGCGAGTTGCCGCCTAGCCGGTTGGATCCGTGCATCCCGCCGGCCACTTCGCCGGCCGCGAATAGCCCCGGCACCCGGGACGCCGCGGTGTCCGGGTCCACCTCCACGCCGCCCATCACGTAGTGGCAGGTCGGCCCGACCTCCATGGACTCCGCGGTGATGTCCACGTCGGCAAGTTCCTTGAACTGGTGGTACATCGACGGCAGCCGCTTGGTGATCTGCTCCGCGGGTAGCCGGGTCGCGATGTCGAGGAATACCCCGCCGTGCTGCGAACCCCGGCTTTCCTTCACCTCGTTGTTGATCGCGCGCGCCACCTCGTCGCGCGGCAGCAGCTCCGGCGGGCGGCGGTTGTTGTCCGGGTCGTCGTACCAGCGGTCGGCTTCGTCCTCGTTGTCCGCGTAGTTGTCCTTGAAGACCTCGGGGATGTATTCGAACATGAACCGGCGGCCCTCGGAGTTGCGCAGCACGCCGCCGTCGCCGCGCACCGACTCGGTGACCAGGATGCCTTTCACGCTCGGCGGCCACACCATGCCGGTCGGGTGGAACTGCACGAACTCCATGTTGATCAGCGACGCCCCGGCTCGCAGCGCCAGCGCGTGCCCGTCGCCGGTGTACTCCCACGAGTTCGAGGTCACCTTGAACGACTTGCCGATCCCGCCGGTGGCGAGGATTACCGACGGCGCCTGGAACAGCACGAACCGCCCAGACTCCCGCCAGTACCCGAACGCCCCGGCGATCCGGCCGTCGTCCTTGAGCAGCTCGGTGACCGTGCACTCCTGGAAGACCTTGATCCTGGCCTCGTAGTCGCCGTGCTCGGCGTGGTCCTCCTGCTGCAGCGACACGATCTTCTGCTGCAACGTGCGGATCAGCTCCAGCCCGGTGCGGTCGCCGACGTGCGCCAGCCGCGGATACTCGTGACCGCCGAAGTTGCGCTGGCTGATCCGGCCGTCCGGGGTGCGGTCGAACAGCGCCCCGTAAGTCTCCAGCTCCCACACCCGCTGCGGCGCTTCCTTCGCGTGCAGCTCCGCCATCCGCCAGTTGTTCAGGAACTTCCCGCCGCGCATGGTGTCGCGGAAGTGAACCTGCCAGTTGTCGCGGGAGTTGACGTTGCCCATCGACGCGGCGATGCCGCCCTCGGCCATCACCGTGTGGGCCTTGCCGAACAACGACTTGCACACCACTGCCGTGCGCAAGCCCTGGGACCGCGTCTCGATCGCCGCGCGCAGGCCCGCACCACCGGCGCCGATCACGACGACGTCGTACTCGTGCCGTTCGATCTCCACCATCGACTTCCTTCTCCTTCACAAGCGGCGGCAGCCGCTTGCGGTGTGGGACTCAACTGACCCTGCCGCAGGTTCTCAGGGGCACTTCTCGCGAAGACAGCCCCGACGTGGTGTTGGCCATTCATGATGTCGGGGATCCCGCAGCGAGCAGACCGCTGAGGTTGCGCTACCGGCACCGCCACGCAAACCACCTGAGAACACTTCCTGGCTAGTTGAACAGTCTCGGATCCGGGAACGCACCGCTGGCCACCAGCAGCACGTAGAGGTCCACCAGCGCCACCGACAACAGCGACGACCAGGCCAGCAGCATGTGCTTGCCGTTGAGCCAGGTCACCTTGGTCCAGAACCAGTAGCGCACCGGGTGCTTCGAGAAGTGGGCGAGCCTGCCGCCGATCAGGTGCCGGCAGGAGTGGCAGGACAGCGTGTAAGACCACAGCAGCACGACGTTGACCACCATCAGCAGGGTGCCCAGCCCGATGCCGAAGCCACCGTCGGCGCCCCGGAAGGCGATCACCGTGTCGTAGGTCAGCACCGCCGCCACGATCAGCGCCGCGTAGAAGAAGTAGCGGTGCACGTTCTGCATGATCAGCGGGAACCGGGTCTCGCCGGTGTAGCGGCGGTGCGGTTCGGCGACCGCGCACGCCGGCGGCGACGCCCAGAACGACCGGTAGTAGGCCTTCCGGTAGTAGTAGCAGGTCAGCCGGAAGCCGAGGACGAACGGCAGCACGAAGATCGGCGGCGGCACGAACGGCCCCAGGTCCGGTGCCGGTTTCCCCCAGTGGCTGGAGCCCGGCACGCAGGCGGTCGAAAGGCACGGCGAGTAGAACGGCGCCAGGTAGTGGTACTCGGGAACCCAGTACCACTGGTTCATGAAGGTGCGGATCAGACCGTAGACCACGAAGGCCAACAGCCCGACGAAGGTGACCAGCGGCGGCAGCCACCACCGGTCGGTTCGCAGGGTTCGCACGGAGATCCGTGCCCGGCCGGTGGCGGTTGGGGGTGCGGACATTTCGCAGACCTCGTTGTCTTGTTCGTCCGGCAGTGCTCACCTGAGGCCGCTCATTGTGGATCAATGGCCCCGGTGCAGGTAGTCCCCCAACCGGCGCAACAGCCGGGGGCTTACCCCGATCAAGCGAAATGCGGGGGACGCATCCCCCGCATCCGGACCCGGTCCTTTGCGGACAGGCGGGCGGCTGCCATCTGACGGCGAGCGGTACCTGGCGGCGGCCCTAATGCGGGGCCTGCCCGCCCAACCCCTCGTCGTCGGCGTCGCGCCACAGCGACGGGTCGTAGGGGGTGTCGGGCACTATCACCACGTCCTCGGTCGACTCGGTGCTGCGCCGCTGGATGGGGAGGGTGCCGGAGAGTTCCGCGACGTCGATGTCCAGCCGCTCCACGTCGTTGTGGACCCGGCGCACGGCCGGGGCGTCGCCGTAGCGGGATCGCAGCGCGCCAACGCTGCTGCGGAGCTGTGCAAGGACCCGCTGGAGTTCGGCCAGTTCGGTCGTCGTCGAGGCCATTGGCGAACACCTCTTCCGCCTAGTGGTGGGATTACCACACTGACTCTGCCCCTAACGAAGTAATGTGACAAGTGCCACATTGTAGATCTTGAACGAATTCCCCCACCAGGGTCAGGCGCTACTGCGCGGCCTCCGCGCAGCGCACCACGGGATCGGCCCCGAGAGCACGCGCGAGCAGCTCCAGAACGGGATCGTCGAGACCGTTCCTCCCGCCTCGAACCGAGCGCCACCGGCTGCGTCATACCAGCGGCAGGGGCGAGCTGCGCCTGCGTCCAGTTCCGCGCCTCCCGCATCTCCCGCGGGGACCTACCGAGTTCGAAGGCGATGCGAGCAGCCTCATAAGCCTGGCAGCACCGGGCTCGGCGAGCAGTTGGCCGTCGCTGGCGCAAAGCGAATGGACCGTTCACCTCAATAGACGCGCCAAACAGGCCGTTGGCCCCAACCGCCACGAGGTTTGCATGGATGGCTCGGGGTGAACGGGCCGGTCGCCTGGCCTGTGAGGGTGCCCGAATGCTTCGGTGCTTCGAAGACACGAGCGGCCACTACCTCGAACCCACGCCACATTTTCCGAAACAGCCGCTATAAGGGGATGGGATTTCGCTAACGGGCGATCAGGTGTCGGGACCCCCGTCTCGAGAGTTCTTGCGGCGGTCCCGGTCGATGATCATCGCTCCCACCGCTACCACCGCCACCACCGCGAACGTCGGGACGAAGAATGGGACCGCCATGATGATCGGGTGACTGGCCAGGAGCAGCTCCGCCGCACCTGGCGGTGGTCGAAGTGGACACCGAAACCGGCAAGGTGAACTATCTTCGTCACGTGACCGTCGACGACGCCGGAGTGATCATCAACCCGATCCTCACGGAGCGGCATCGCGCAGGGCGGCATCGCGCAGGGCGGCATCGCGCAGGGCGCCGCCCAAGCCCTGTTGGAGGAGGTCTCCTACGACGCCGACGGAAACCCGAGAACGCCAACCTCGCCGATTACGCCTTCATCACGGCGGCCGAACTGCCCAGCTTCGAGCTGCTCACGATGGAAACGCCGACCACGCTCAACCCGTTGGGCGTCAAGGGGATCGGCGAGGCCGGCACCATCGGCGCCACCCCGGCGGTGCAGAATGCCGTGGTCGACGCCGTGGCCCACCTCGGAAGCAAACGCATCGACATGCCCACCACGCCAGAACTGGCGTGGAAAGCGATCCAAGCCCATTCATGAGCTCAATTGCCGTAGGTGGCCCCATAGCGGAACCTCAGACGCCGTCTCAGTCCCGTATCCCCGACATCGTGTATGCCCAATAACCACGTCGGGGTAGGTCCTCCCCAACAGCCCCAACGGGGTGGGCGCAGCCTGAGAACGAGCCGGTGGTCACCCTGCGTGCGTAGGCCAAACGGCTACGCCGCTTCAAGGACAGGAAGACGACGAGGCAGAAGCCCGCGGAGTTGGTTCAGGTGAGTGGATCACCGCTTACCTGACAAGTGCTTAGGAGTTCGTTTCGTGCAAGTTTCGATCAACGTCAACGGCGAGCAGCGCAGCCACGAGGTCGAGGACCGCACGCTGCTCGTCCAGTACCTGCGGGACGACTGCGGCCTGACCGGCACCAACATCGGTTGCGACACCACGTCGTGCGGGGCGTGCACGGTGCTGCTGGACGGCGAGTCGGTGAAGTCGTGCACCGTGCTGGCGGCCCAAGCCGACGGCCACGAGGTCACCACCATCGAGGGCTTGGCCGACGGTGAGGAGCTCCACCCGATGCAGCGCGCCTTCCAGCAGAAGCACGGGCTGCAGTGCGGGTTCTGCACGCCGGGCATGGTGATGGCTTCGGTGTCCCTCGTCGAGGAGAACCCGAACCTGACCGAGGCCGAGGTACGCGCCGGGCTGGAGGGCAACCTCTGCCGATGCACCGGCTACCACAACATCGTCGAAGCCGTGCTGACCGCGGCCAAAGAGAAGTCGGGGGCCGCGGAATGATCCCTGCCGCGTTCACCTACAAGAAGGCCAACACCGTCGAGGAGGCGCTGAGCCTGCTCGCCGAACACGGCGACGACGCGAAGCTGCTCGCCGGCGGGCATTCGCTGCTGCCGCTGATGAAGCTGCGGTTGTCTGTGCCGGAGGTGCTGATCGACCTCGGCGAGCTGCGCGACCTGTCCTACATCCGCGAGGAAGGCTCGGAGATCCGGATCGGGGCCCTGACCCGGCACCACGACCTGGAGCACTCCGAGTTGCTGACCCGCGAGGTTCCGCTGCTGGCGCACGCCGCAGGCACCATCGGCGACCCGCAGGTCCGCCACCGCGGCACCATCGGCGGCTCGCTGGTGCACGGCGACCCGGCCTCCGACCTGCCCGCGGTGGCGCTCGCGCTGGACGCGGTGCTGGTCGCGCAGGGCCCTTCGGGTACCCGCGAGATCCCGGCGACGGAGTTCTTCACCGACTTCTTCGAAACCGCGCTCGGCGGAGACGAGCTGCTGGTGGAAATCCGGGTCGCGAAGAACCCCAAACAGGGCTGGGACTTCCAGAAGTTCACCAAGCGCGCCATCGACTGGGCGGTGGTCGGCGTAGCCGTCGCCGGTCAGCGCGTAGCGCTGGTGAACATGGGCCCGACGCCGATGCGGGCACGCGGCGTGGAGGGGGCGCTGACGAGCGGAGCGAGCGCCGCCGAAGCCGCGGAGCGGGCGGCGGAGGACACTTCGCCGCCGGACCAGGCCAGCGCCAGCGCCGACTACCGGAGGCATCTGGCGAAGGTGCTCGTGCGCCGAGCGCTGGAAGCCGCCGCGGCACGCGGCGCGTAGCGGTTGGAGTCGAGCTGAGGGGCACCCTTGGGTGGAATAGCCGCTCAAGGGCGCCCCTCACCTCGTTTCTCTGATTAGTGAGGGAGTCCACTGTGGAGGCACTGGAGCCGAACGTCCTAGCGGCGCTGCGGCGCTACGACACCCCGACGATGGCCAACGCGATCGAAACGTTCGACATCCGCCCGCGCGACACCGGCTACGCCGGCCACGAGATCCGCTGCATCTTCCCCGACCTGCCGGTGATGGTCGGCTACGCCGCCACCGGCACCATCCGCGCCCGGGGGGACGAGCCCGGCCACGGCCCGGACCTGGCGTGGAACCACGTGCGCCAGATCCCCGGGCCGCGCGTGGTGGTGCTCCAGGACCTCGACGACCCGCCGGGGCACGGCGCGTTCTGGGGCGAGGTCATGGCCACCACCTTCGACGTGCTGGGCTGCGAGGGCGTGGTGACCAACGGCTGCGTCCGCGACCTCGACGAGGCGCACGCCGTCGGCTTTCGCTTCTTCGCCGGTTCCGTCGGCGTCTCGCACGGTTACGTGCGCACGGAGGAGGTTGGCGTCCCGGTGTCCGTCGGCGGCCTGCAGGTCTCCCCCGGCGACCTCCTGCACGCCGACAAGCACGGCGTCCTGCTCATTCCCCGTGAAATCGCGGCGGGCCTCCCGGCCGCCGCGGAGCGGGTCATCGCCCGCGAGCAGAAGTTCCTGGTCTGGGTCAAATCCCCCGAATTCGACCCGGACGACAACATGATCGGCCGCCTCCGCCACTGAGGCGTTCCGCCGGGCAATGGGCCTGCAGGCGGGCGGCGGTGAAGCCCCGTCCCCGCGATCACCGCCCCCGTGCCCAGGACGTTCGTGCTGGTTGCGCGTCCCTAGTCAACTCCCCGCATGCGGGGGGCTCAGCCAGCGAGTTCTTCGGTGGAGTTCCGGGGTTGCCGCTACGACTCCGGACCAGCGGCGGCGGAGGTCCGGGGCGTCGGGCCGCAGGCGGTCCGGCCCAGCGCCAGCGCCGCGCAGGCGAGGGCGGCGAGCATCCGCCGGGAGATCTTGAACATGCCAGGTTCTTCCATCGCGAACGTGGGCGGTCAGCGTGCGCAAGGCAGGTGGAGCGGCAACCCCGGCCCAGGTTAGGCAGGGCCGAACGCTCGCGAACGTTCCACCGCATATGCCCTGACAACTCACGTAGGTTCGACACCGTGATCGAGATAGACTCCGCATTCGTCACCGAACCCCGAGCCACCTACGCCCGGCTCCGCGCGCAGGGCCCCGTGCACCGCGCCACGGCCCCGGACGGCACCTCTATCTGGCTGGTCACCCGCTACGCGGATGTGCGCGCAGCGCTGGCCGATCCACGGCTGTCGCTGGACAAGAAGAACTCCGGCGGCGGCTACCGGGGCTTCTCTCTGCCGCCCGCGCTGGACGCGAACCTGCTCAACATGGATGCGCCTGAGCACGCGAGGCTGCGCCGCGTCATCGGCAAGGCGTTCGCCCCGCGCCGGATCGAGCCGCTGCGGCCCCGGGTCAAGCAGATCGCCGACGAACTGCTGGACGCCCTGATCGGGCAGGACGAGGCGGACTTGCTGCCGGCCTATTGCGCGCCGCTGCCGATCACGGTGATCTGCGAGTTGCTCGGCGTGGATGCGGCCGACCGGCCGGACTTCCGGTCTTGGACGGATGGCCTGCTCGCGCCCGAAACGCCCGACCAAGCGCGCGTAGCGCTGCGCGCGCTGTACCGCTACCTGCTCGATCTGATCGCGGCGAAACGCGCGAACCCCGGCGCCGACTTCCTCAGCACGCTGATCGAGCTCCGCGACGAGGAAGACCGGCTCAGCGAGGACGAGCTGACCTCGGCGGCGTTCCTGGTGCTCTTCGCCGGCTACGAGAACACCGTGCACCTGCTTGGCAACGGGCTCGCGGCGCTGCTGACCCGCCCCTCTGCGCTCGCCCGGGCACGCCGGGGGATTTCACCGACCACTGTGGACGAGCTGCTGCGGTTCGACCCACCGCCGCAGCTGGCGATCCGCAGGTTCCCAGTGGCCGACGTCGAAATCGGCGGCGTGACCATCCCGGCCGGGGAGACGGTGCTGCTCTCGCTGGTGTCGGCGCACCACGATCCGGATCGCTACGCGGAGCCGGACCACCTCGACCTAGGCCGCGAGGACAACCCGCACCTGGCGTTCGGCCACGGCCCGCACTTCTGCCTGGGTGCGTCGCTGGCGCGGATGGAGGCCGAGATCGGCTTCGGCGCCCTGCTAAGCCGGTTCCCGAACCTCGCGTTGACAGTCTCCGAGGAGGAGCTCCAGTGGCGGAACTCCTTCCGCAACCGCGGCCTGCGCACCCTCCCGGTAGCCCTGGGCTGAGGCGGCTCGCAACCACTCGCTTCTGGCGCCGGGGCGAGTACCGTCGATGACGTCATGCGAGCTCGCTCCACGTCGCGCAAGATCCGGATCGGCACGTCCGGGTGGGTGTACGGCCCCTGGCACGGTCCGTTCTACCCGCGTGATCTGCGTCGCGGCGCCGAGCTGGAGTATCTGTCGCGTCGGCTCAGCTCCGCCGAGGTCAACGCGTCGTTCTACTCCCTGCAGCGCCCGGACACGTACCGCCGCTGGGCGGAGCAGACGCCGGACGATTTCCTGTTCGCGGTGAAGGGCAGCCGCTACATCACCCACATGAAGAGGCTCCACGACGTCGAAACGCCGCTGGCGAACTTCTTCGCCTCCGGCGTTCTCGCCCTCGGCTCGAAGCTCGGACCGCTGCTCTGGCAGCTCCCGCCGTCCCTGGGCTTCAACGTCGAACGCCTGACGGCGTTCTTCCGTCTCCTGCCCCGCAGCACCGCCGCGGCCGCTGCGCTGGCCGCTGGGCACGACGCCCGGCTCGCGGGCCGCTCGCTCACCGAGACCGACGCGGATCGCCCGATCCGCCACGCGCTGGAGGTCCGCCACCCCGGCTTCGCCTGCACCGATGCCGTCGAGCTGCTCCGCAGCCACGACGTCGGACTGGTGGTGGCGGATGCGGCTGGCCAATGGCCGCACCTGGAGGATGTGACGAGCGATTTCGTGTACCTCCGCTTCCACGGCGCGGAGGAGCTCTACGCCAGCGGCTACACGGCGAAGGACTTGGACCGTTGGGCGAAGCTGATCCGCTCCTGGCACGTGGGCGAGTGCCCCAAGACCAAGCACACGGTCGCCGGTCCGGCTCCAGCGACGAAGGGCCGCGACGTCTACGCGTACTTCGACAACGACGTGAAGGCCCACGCCCCCCACGACGCAATGTCCCTCGCCGAACGCTGCTCTTAATCAGATATCGTTCGGGACGCTCCAGACCCGACCGGCCCGAAGCGTTCAATCACCACAGGGCCTGCCCTCAAGCGGCCGTTGTGCGTCCGTGCGGGTTACGTCGTGCTCCTGTGAACCGCCAGTCGAGGGCGAAGTATCCGAGCTCTCGCTTGACTGCCGGAGCGGTTCGCGCTCCTCCTCGCTAATCACGGCACCGTCCGAATCCTGCAAAAAAGCACTGCTCTGCTCGCTGTGCTGATCAGCGTCCTGGCCCGTGTCCGAGACAGGCGGTGCATCAAAGCGGTTTCGCACCTGTTCCGCCGCCTCAGGATGCCCCTGAGCTTCGAGCAGGTCAGCCAGGCGGCGGGCGAACATCGCCCGCTCCGGACCTTCAAGCAGCTCTTCGACAAGCCCAATCGCGTGATCGTCAATGCACCTTCGCGAGTTGTCGGGCAGGCCACCACCGTTGTCCTCCGGTTGCGCTGCCAACACGAAAGGCAGCTGTTGTAGGCCAACGGGTGAGAAAGGACGGTCGTGGACCGCACTCAAGCCCGCACTCAGCGAGGCACCGAAGTCGAAAGGCTCTGCCGTGTTGGTGGGCAACTCGGTCATGGCCGCAGCGGAGGTGAGCTTCTGCAGATTGGAGATCTTCTCCACGGCGTCGTCCACTCGCTGCTTCTCGTCAGTGCGTGGCCCAGCTAACCACCACACCACGGCACTACCAGTGCTGGTCAGCACATCCTCAGCAAGGTACGTGCGCACGTTTCGCTCGTAACTTCGCTCATGCTCCCAGACTTCCTCGTCCTTACGTACCTCGGCAAGGCGCGTGAGCCGCTTGGCGTCCTTGTCCGATAGCGACAGCGCGATACCGTCCGCCCAGACCTCGACGCGGCCGGTCGAATCCACCCTCGCCGATCCGAGTACGTTCATCATCCGGTAACGAGCGCGGCTATCTTCCTCAGGTGGAATCGAGGCCGCCAGGTTCGCCGCTTCGGCCACGATCAGGTCGGCTGCTAGCGCACCCGGGTTCGGATGCGGAAGTCCTGGCGCGTGGGGCAGTAGGCGCCAAAACACCGTGCAAGCAAAGGCAAACCGGTAGTCCTGGTGAGCACTGCGCAACAGCACATCTCGCACCTCGTACCGCTGCGGGCTGGGAGGTTCCGGCATCGGCTCCGGTTCATCCACCGCCTTCTCGTCCGAGAACCCGCGGGCTCCTACGCTGCGCTTGCGCAGGTTCCACTCCACGATCCCGTAGGCGATCAACGACGGAGCCAACAGCGATACGATCGCCAGCCCGATCCACAACCAAAGCGGCCACTGGTAGAGGAGACCAAGCGCCACCCAGATCGCGGCTACGACCACTGAGAGCGCACGAAGTCTGGTCTTCTGGTCACTGCTCAACATGTTCATGTCCCCTTGAGGTCAGTAAGCCGCAACCCCTGTGCGGTATCGATCTTGCGAGCGAGTTCTCGGCAGATCCGTTGCCTCGCTGCACGTTCCTCGGAGTCGGCGCCGGCGGCAGCCCAGTCTCGGCTCGTCACGTGAAGCATCCCGAGCTTCACCAGTTCACCGTGAGTTGACTCGACCAGCACGTTCAGTAGATGCGGGCCATATGCGCCAGAGTTGCTGGCCACGAGCCACTCCCCGAACTTCTCCAACCACCCGTCAGTCCCGCGCATGAGCGCCACTCGCCAACCCGCTGCCAGTTGGCGCCGGATCCCGTTGTTTGTGATCAACGCCGCGGAGCGCGAGCTTGTGTCCAACAAGCGCAGTGGATCAGATGTGGCGAGGAATAGATCGACATCGGATGGCCTGGACTGCTGAGTGAGCCAACTCTTCATCCACCACAAGAAACGGCGGTAGAACCGGTTGTCCTGTGCAAGATTGGACACTGCGGTCTTCGCCGCCCCCGCTACCTCTTGCACATTATGCGAGGCCAACAGGCGCAACCGAACTACAGCCTGATCAGGGTGTGTCTCGGCCATCACCTCTGCGCACACCGAGACTAAAACCTGTGCGAGGTGTACGGCGAGACCTGGTTGATTCGCCCATTCGTAGATTCTTCTCCGAACCTCACCTGCCGCACCGGGAGATGACGTTTCCCCCAACCCATGTGCCAATGCAGCAGCCGCCCAGCGGGCGGACCGTGGTGGACGACGCTGCCGGTCCGCCTGCTTCGTCCATTGCTCGGCGAGCGAGCAGAGATCCTGGATTCGCCCTGTCCGATCTGCTTGTTCCGCGAAACGGGCGACCAGTCGGTCGCAGTCGTCGTCAACCATATTCAACGCGACCACGCAATCGCCGACCCAGGCCCGGAGATCATCCCTGAGTTCCGGAAAGTTCGTCCAGAAGTGGTTTCGGACCGCGTTCTCATAACTGATCGAGCTAAAAACGATCCGCCGAGACGCGTTCGGCACGACCTTCACTGACCGGAGGGCATCATCAAGTCCTTCACGTTCCAGGACATGCTTCTCGTCTGCGGGATACTTGAGCTGGTTTAGCAGTGATTTCGCCGCAGCCTGCGCCGAATCTACATGCCCGTCCTTCAACATCGCGGCTGCCAGGACGATCGCCCGCTGGGGTGCCGTGCTCTCTCTGATCTGCTCTGCCACCTGCTCGCTGTGCTCTGCGAACGCTTCACAGGCTCGATCGGCCCAATCGACGAAGCCGCTCGACGGTCTGGCGTACTTGGCTTCCAAAATCCGCTGGCACAACCGGTCCAAGTCCCGCAAGGCCGCATCTGCCAGGTGCGGCTTCAAACTTTCCCGGTCCAAGTCCTGCTCGGCGAATTCGACGTGCTCCACCTTGAGACTCCTGGACAGCACTGCCTTCCCAGATGGACGCGTCATCGGCACGTGCAGCGGCCTGAACTCCGGCCACAGTAGGTGGTCCGGATCGGGCGGCAGGACCACGACCAGCGCGCCTTTATTCGCCACAACAGCGCCTCGAAGCGACTCGAACTTCGCCTGCACGGAACGGAATTTCTCAGGCTGCTGCTCACCAGACATGTCCAGCAGCAGGCGTTCGCCTGGCTGAACTGACTCCGGATCGAGCGAATCCCTCTCTTCCTCGTCCGTTTCAACGGGCAGTTCACGGAACTGAGCGTCGCGTGTGGTGGAGTTGTACAACAACATCAGAGCTGCACTGCGACGACCACTGCCCGGTTTTCCGCTAAGCAGCACAGTTCTGGACCGTTCGTACAGCTTCTCCTCTGCCTGCCGATACTCAGGCGGTTCGGTGAACCGGTCGTACAAGCGGGCGAGTTGATCGGCGGTTAACGTGCGTTGCGAAGTCCGCCGCCGATGAATTTCCCCCGACTCCGTGACGATGAAGGTCAGCCCGTTGAACTGGTGCCCGCTCCCACCGTGCACCTGGGCCCTGTCCCCGGTGACCGAGGTGCCGACATCCCTGCCGACCTGCTCGATCCCGACGAACTCAGCGCGTTCAGCGCCCATCGCCTTCTTCCCTACCTTTGTTGACCTGGTGCCTGATCCGGCCACGGCTGCCGCCGAGGATGTTCACCCCATTACCGAGTGGCGCGTTGAACTGGTCGCCGCTGCCGGTGTGCAACGTGAGGTTGTCTCCGTTGATCGCGCTGCCGACGTTGCCTTGAACGTTGCCGATCCCCACAGTCGACCTCTCGAAGTGCTGCTCAACCGCCGGGGCCGGGCCCCTGGACCCCGTGCGTCCTTCAGACCCCACGCTGTCCCCACTGTCGACCTCTGGTGGCTCCGGTGGGGTGAAGCCACGCGACAGCAAGTCGCCGGATGGCTTCGGAATCCGCAAGTAGGCTGTGCCCCGGTAGTTCTTCACCTCGACTGCGACCGGCACGTACAGGTCGGTGGCGTCCGCCGCGTAGCCTGAGACGACCGCATCCTCGTACACCCGCTGCGAGATGATCGCCGCTACGCAAGTCGTTTCGTTCGACCTGGTCAGCATTTCACGGACTGGTACGGCGTCGATCATGCGGTGTGCCTCGATACGCGTATCACCGCTTCCGTCGCTGATGCCATTCAGTCCTGAATCGGTCATCGGTCCTATCGTGAGACTCACCCGCATCCGCAGTTTCTGACGGTCGCTGACCGGATTGACGGCGTTCTGGTACTCGAGTTCGGTCTGCAGCTCAGGCAGGAACGGGTTCAACAGAAAAGGCAGGTACTTCGGCTCGAAACCAAGGAAGTAGCCGTCACCGGTCGTTCCCTCGAAGCACACCTGCCGCCGCAGTTCACCGAGCCCGCACCTGATGAGCGCATGCTCCAAGACCACCGGGATCTGCCGCGTGATCCACTCGTGGTCGCGCCCCTTCTCGCCGCTGAAGTTCTTCACGTCGACGACCACCAAGGCCCTGTACGGAGGCAGTTCCGCCACTTCATTTCGGTTCGTGTTCACCGGTTTCCTTCCGTCGCAAGAATTTGTAATACCGCAAGGATCCCGGAATGCCCGAGTGCGGACTGTCCACGAACGGACAGAATTGACGTGATGCACCTCACTAGTGAGTTACCTCGCCTGCCAGGTCCGCCAGCGCACGCACGTCGGCGACGGCGATGCGCGGACCGGGGCCCAGCACTCCGTTTGATCGCAATGCGCCGAGCTGCTCGGCCACCGTGCTTCGCGCGAGACCCAACGCGCTGGCCAATCCTCCCTGGGAGAAGGGCACCTGCCAGCGGTTCGGATGACTGGCGTCAGCCAGACGCACAACTTCCAGCAACAGCCGCGCGAGGCGTTGCCTTGGGCTGAAATGCACCTGGTGGAGCTGGTACGGAACAGTCTCCGACAACTTCGCCACGAGATAATCGGCAAACTCCGCATGCACCTCCTGTTCCAGGAGGAACCGGTCAAAATCCGCCCGCGGCAAAAAAAGGGTAGTGCAGTGGTCCAACGCCTGAACGGTTGCGGTCCGCCTGCTGTCACGCTTGGCCGCCATCTCCCCGACGAGGTCACCGGCCCCTCGCAGCGAAAGCAGCACCTCCGAGCCGTCTCGTTCGCTGGCAAGCACTTTCACTCGCCCGCTGGTGAGCGCGAGCAGGAACCCGCCTTTCTCGCCCTGCTGAAGCATGAACGCCCCAGGTCGGTAACTACGCGGTGTTCCGATTCCCGCAAGCACCGCCCAACGCTGTTCGCCCAGCAAACCGCGAAAGCCTCGTGGCGAGTTACCTGCTCGATAGTGCACGCAATGTCCGTACCGGTTCAGCAGACCGAACCGCGAGCAATTCGGCAAATTTCCGCTCAAACATAGCAGGCACAGCACGGATCGTCACGATCGTCTCACTCGAATGGCGTTGGCGTTGGGGGTAAAGCACCGCAGACTAGGTGCCATGACCGCCACCGAAGATGCGTGGAAGGCACTCCAACACACCAATGATCTGATCAAAATCGCGGACACCAAGGCTGCGACGATGCTCGCCGCAGGCGGTGTACTCGGCGGAATTTTGCTTCGCGCGCTGCCCGCACAGCAACTTTGGCTCGCGGACTGGCTGCATGTTGGGCTCCTGCTCATCAGCATCGGATCAGTCAGCGCTAGCATCTTGTTCGCGCTAAGGGTCTTCGTACCCCGACTTCGCACTGAAGCATCGCGTTCCATCCTCTTCTTCGACAACATCGCCAGGCAGTACTCGAAAGCCGCGGACTTTGTGCCGACTTACCGAACGACACTTGGCGACGCGGCAAGGTTGGAAGAATCCCTGGCGGAGCAGGTTTGGGCCACCAGTCACATCGCACAACGCAAGTTCCGGAACGTGACACCGGCTATCTGGCTGTTTGGGGTCGCCTTGATCACCGCCCTGTTGGCGGGCGTAGTTATGCGCTGAACCGCAAGAACACGGCTGTGGCGTCGTCTTGGGGTTTTCCCCGGTGGCGGCGGCGTTCGTCCGGGGTTTCGGCGGCTTCCGCTGCTCGCACGCGGCGCAGCAGTTCGGCGGGGCCCGCGTGTTCGACGAGATCCAGGAGATCGGCCCAGTTGCCCAGGCCGAACCGCTCCACGTAGCGGGACGCGCCGTCGGTCAGCAGCACCGCCCGGCGGACGTCCGCCGCCGCGACCACGCCGTGCACCGCCTCGTGCGCCGCTTCGGGCTTCGTGCTGGCGACCCAGAAACCGCCCGGCTGGTTCCGCTGGTCGCGGACCGCTTCGACCGTGTAACTGGGCAGGTGTTCGAGCCGGTCGTCGACGACCGGCCGGGTCTCGCCCGCCACGTCGAGCACGATCGGGCTGTCGGCGAGCACCAGGTATTCCAGGTCGTCGCCGCGCAGCCGCAGCAGCGCCGCGGTCGCCGAGGGGCTCGAAGGGTTCTGCAGGTCGCAGGTGTCCGCGTGCGCCGCGCAGGTCGCACGGATCGCGTTGGCGAGGACGTCCGCAGCGGTTCCGCCCGGCACCGCGAGCCGCAGCGCCAGTTCACCGCCGAGGCGACGCACCAGCCAGGGCACGTCGTGCGCACACCCAGTGTCCACACCGGACGGCGCGGTCGCGCCGTCGAGGACGAACGCCCAATCCGGTCCGGTCGCCAGGTAATCCTCGTTCACCCGCCCCGGCGTGGCGATCGTCGCGTGGTTCACCTGCACGATCGGTCAGCCACCGCGACGCTGCGGGAGGTCGTGCAACGCCGCCACCAGCGGCGCCAGTTCCGGGACCTGCCCGGCTTCGGTTAGCGCCTTCTCCAGCGCTTCGTCGTGGGTGGGGCGAGCCTTCTCCAGCAGCGCACGGCCGGACTCGGTCAGCTCGGTGTAGATCCCGCGGCGGTCGTCCTTGCACAGGACCCGGGTCAGCAGCTGGCGGTCTTCCAAGCGGTTGACCAGCCGGGTCGTCGCGCTGCCGCTGAGTGCCGTGGCGCGGGCGAGTTGCTGCATCCGCATGTGCCAGCCGTCCTGCCTGCCCAGCGCGTCGAGGACGGTGTATTCGACGACTGACAGCCCATGCTCGGCCTGCAGCGCCTTCTCCAGCGTGGTTTCGAGCGTGCCGTGCAGTGCGGCGAGCGTGCGCCAGCGGTGGGCCCGAATCTCGACGGCGTTGTCGGCGATCCCCACCACACACCTCTCATGACGTGTCTCCACGCCCACTATAGCAGCTTGCGCAGTTATAACGCGTGTGCAACTACGTTCGACGGCGCCGATCTCGCTGGTCGCCGCCTGGTCGGCTTCTGGAAAATACCCATTCCGCCATCAAGCCCCAAAGCGCGCGAAACGGGTCAGTAATCGTCGTTGCGGAAAAAGAGTTCCTCCAGATGGTCCGCTGTTTCGGCGACGAAGTTCAGCGGATCGGTGAACTCGTTGATGTCGAGGTTGAGCAACGGCAGCGAATGTCGGAGCACGACGTGCTCGCCGATGATCACCGCGCCGCACACCACGGAGGTGTGCCCGAGCTCCTCCAGCAGTTTCCGCAGGTCAACACCGTCGGCCCGGCCGATCACCGAAACGACCTGCACCCAGTCCTCGCGGCCGTCGAGCAGCTCGCGGCAGACGATGACGATCTGGCTGCGGTCGTCGTCGTATTCGACGAGGATCCGGACTTCGTCCCCACTTTCCTCGATGATCTGGTATTCGGGCTCACCGTCTTCCACCTCGCCGATGACGAGCCGGTATTCGTTCCGGACAAAAGCGATGAGATCTTCCCAAGTAGCCACTATTCCTCCCAATCATTCGAAACGAGATCCTGCCACGCGGACTCCTCGCGCCAGGCGGTTTTCGGAAACGGGAGCAACCAAAAGCGTTGTCGGGTGAGCAGCGGCAAGGAGTTGGCGCCGATCAGGTTCGTGACCGGCATGAGCAGCGGTGGGTTCTCCGGGTCGGTGCGGAGCCGGGGGAAGCGGTCCAGCAGGATGTTCACCGCGATCCGGCCTTCCAGCCGGGCGAGCGGGGCGCCCAGGCGGCTTCCGGTGGTCGGGCGGGTCCACTTGCGTCAGGTCGCCCTCGATGAAGGCCTGTCGAGCTCGATCGGCAGGAGTCGGGCGACGCCGGAGGAGAAGGTCTTGGGGCCTCTGAGGATTTCGGCACCTTCGGAGTGGCCGTAGATCGGCGGAGTGCAGACCGGAAATCGCTGTGCAGGGAATAAGGACTCGCGCGGACCAGCGGTGCACCGGAAAACTTCGGCGCGAGGTCGGAACCGACCGCGGTAGCAGCCGGTCCCGGCTGCTACCGCAAGGTCCCGTGCGGCCCGAACTCGGCATCGAGCCGCCGAATCGAACCGCGGCGATCATTCGTCGTCGACGTCCCAGGACCGGCGAACGACGATGCCGCCGGTCATGGTGCGAGCACTGACCTCGACGGTCTCCTCCGAGTCGCCCGGCGCCTGGGCGGCGTCCAACGAGTTGCTCACCCGGCCGGCCATGGAGTTCAGGTCGAGGTAGGCGGCGGTGCCTTCGCGGATTCCGATCTCCAGCTCCCCAACCGCAGTCGCGAGCGCGACCGTGCCGCGTGCGACCTCGTGGATCCGGATATCGCCGTTGGCGGTCTTGGCATCGACGGAGGCGTGCGCCCGGCCGACGGAGATGCCGCCGTTGGCGGAGTTCAGCCGCACGTCACCGGAGATCTCGCCGATCCTGGTGTCCCCGTTGGAGTTCTTGAGCACCCCGGTGCCGTCGACCTTCCCGATCCGCAGCTCGCCGGACCCGGTGGCCGCCTCGGCCGGCCCGTCCACCCGTTCGACGGCGACCGACCCGGTCCCGGTCTTCACGTTCAGCGGACCGGTGGTGTCGAGCCGGATGCTGCCCATCGAGGCCCGGAACCGGCACTTCCCGAGCCGTCCTTCGCTGCGGAAGTCCCCCAGCGCCGAGGTGCCCTCGACCTTCGACCCGGCAGGCAGCTCGATCACCACGTCGACCGAGCCCCCGTCACGGTTCCCGTAGTGCCGCCACCGCTTCGAGGTCTTGACCACCAGTTCCCCATTCGAGAACTCGACGCGGGTCAGCTCCGCGGCCTTCACGTCGGCCTTGCGGGACGCGTCGGTCGGCCGCACCTCGACGACCGTGTCGGCCCGGTCGCCGGCGACGATCCGGACGTCGCCGAGGACGACGTCGACGGTTGCTGAAATCGGTTCTGGCGTGTCGAAAGTTGGCATGTTTGTCCCCTAGAGTCACGCTTCGTGAGCGTCCTGGCTGGGCAGAACGTGTGGTGCGTGGTGGTCGGGTTGCGCGCCGCTAGCGCGCCCAACCGGTGTATCGCTGCCCGCGCCGGCCGGCGCTTTGCCCGGCGGGTCGCTCAGCCGGCTCGACGGCCGCGGCGGCGGCCCGGACGAGCCACGCATTGACGGACAGCCCTTCTCGCGCGGCCACCTCCTCTACGCGGACCTTGAGGCGCTCGGGCATCCGAACGTTGATCCGCGACATGGCGCCCTCGTCGGCCTCCGCTACCGGCCGGACCTCCGCCGGAGCGCTTTGGTCGCTTTCCGCCTCTTCGAACGCCTGGTCCGTCGGCGGTGCCGTCACCACGAATTCCGGGTCGCCGCCGCGCAACCGCAGGTCGACCGAACCCGGCGCGAGATCGCGGGTGATCTCGTCGACGGCCGACGACAACGCGTCCAGCAGGGTCAGCCGAATGGCTGACTCCAACGGCGTCGTCAACCGCTCGGCGAGCGCGCGAGCATCCTCCCCACCAACCTCGGCGGCGACGGAGAGCTCCCGCCGGAGGTTTTCGACATATACCCCAAGATCCATGGCACCATGATGGCATCATTGTGGCACATTCGCAACCATTCGTGGCGCAGACAAGTGCCATCAACGCCCAGGTTCCACAGATCAGGTTGCTGACTAGTCCGTGAAAACGTGGGTTGATCTGCGGGAATGCTGATTGGCCCGGTGACGGGGCGTGTCACTAG